>JAEZOA010000006.1 GCA_023441625.1 Bacillota bacterium | reverse complement strand
TAGGGGTGCAGTCCAACCATGCAGTCACATATTTCATTGTATTTGCTTTACTGCTTTTTGCAGGCTTGGCAATGCAGTGGTCTTTAGAAAATTGCAATCTTGTAAAATCAATGAAAAGAGGTGTTTAACATGAAAATGAAATGGAGTACCATTACTTTACTGCTTTGCACTTGTATGATATGTATTTCCTTAACCGGGTGTGGAGAAAAGACGGAAAATTCGGAAACACTTTCCATCGATACAATTAAAAATGTTATTATTGAAACAGGTGACAATGATATTATCGTGGATAGCACGAATACAGATGAGATAAAAGCTTCTATTACTGGGTATAAGGGAACGTTATTTATTCAGGATGGTGACACTGTGCAAATTAAACTCCCCATGTCAAAAGGAGGGGTACACCTGAGTGGACCGCAGCCATTGCATATATACCTGCCCAGTAACCAGATTGATTCATTAACGGCTGATTCCGAATATGGCGATATTCAAATAGAATCAATTATCACAAATATGACCCTGCATACGGAATACGGAAGCATTGCAGCCTCTGGACTGCAAGGGACGATTATCGCAAAAACGCAGTCAGGAGAAATCACATCTGATAGTATTCCTGCTGCTGATATTATCGGTGGAGTTGGCGATGTTGGAGCCAGCTACTCCGGAACTCTGGGTAATAGCACCACAGAACATACGATTGACTTATTTAGTGAATATGGAAATATTGAATTGAATTAAAACAAATTTTTCATAATTGATATTTGAAAAATCTCCCTTTGGTTGATTATACACATAATTCATACCAAAAGCTTTTAAAATAGTGAGAGAACGATTGATATGTTCCCACAAACGGATTTGTTACCAAAATTAAGTCGACATGTTCCAACGAACGGGCGAATCAAACGACATCAATCCTGTCCTCTCGAGCCATGATGAAACGGTTGTTTTAATGTCGAGGTAGTGAAACATTGAAAGTATTGAAGATACTGAGTTTTATAGATGACCTAATATGAAAATTAATAATACGACTTGATTATACCCTTCGGTATGTGTTTGTGGGAACATATCGTGGGGAATTTTATGACAGAAAATGGAATTAAAATTAGCTGGGGTTGAGTTGACAGGATTGATAACAGGTATTTTTGCGTTACTATCCTCAGCTGATATTAGGAGAATAGCCACATCTGTTTGATGTGGCTTTATAAGTCAAAAGTTATTAAATTAATTGAATAGTCTAATTGAAGCTTAATGGAGAAATGTATTTATTTGGACTTGTACTCCAGCCGTTTTGATATTTGATAGTCATATAAAGGGTTTCGTCTCTATTTGATACTTTTACATAGCATACATCATCTTCAAACTTGTCAGTGATATCAATTTTTTGATTATAATAGTATACCCATACGGTACCATCTTCTTTGTATTCTACATCTGGATCATCGAGGTGGTCCATTAACTCTTCATCTGTTAATGCTCGTTCTCTTCCATCTTCTTCTATGGAGACTCCTCCACCTCCTGCTTCGGAAATTTTCCCATTTTCATCCTGATAAGACATGTTATATGAACCATCAGAATTAAATGTTATTTCTGCATTTGTTTGATCACCATAGATCCAAAGCTGGAGAGTTCGTTGAATGCCTCCTAGATTTGCAGCATATGCAGTTGTGCTACCAGCAACAAGTATTAAGCATGCAGCGACAGCAGCTGCTACAGTTTTCATTGTCCCTTTTTTATTTAGCATAGCCATTTTTTCTACCTCCAAAGAAAAGTTTTCGGAGGTTTGTAATACTGAAAATGCCTGCTTATATTTTTCTTTATTCGTCATCTTCCCATTCCTCCTTTAATGATTCTTTAAGCAGCATTCTTCCACGCGATAGCCTGACTTTAACATTGCTTTCTGATATTTTTAAGATATCTGCAATTTCCCGGATGTTATAATCCTCATAATAAAATAGATGAATGACGATGCGATACTTTTCCGGAAGTCTCATAACTGTTTCAAAAAGGTTTTCAGATTCCGGTGTCTCGAAGGTCAAGGTTTCCATGTAATCATCTAAAGACAATTTATTTTGTCTCCAGAAGGTATGATTCATATTTTTTGCTTTGTTGATTGTCACCCGTATTAGCCATGCACGTATGTGCTGCTCATTTTCAAAGTCTTTTTTTGACGTGTGAAACTGAATAAAAGTATCTTGAACAACATCTTCTGCATCCTCAGCATTTTTGCAGACATTAAATGCTACTGCATAGAGGTTGCTATGATAACGTTCAATCAGTTCTTGTATTGGTTGTTTCATGAGCGCTCCTTTAGCTTATGTTTATGAAAGGCCTTTCACTAATAATACAAATGAAAGATCGGAAAGGTTACAAAAGAAAATAAGAAATTAAACACCACATTAAGAAGAAGTCATGCTTTACCGAAAAGTATCTTTACTATGTACGGATTTTCGGTAGAAAGTCTTAATAGGGCTGGTCATTACACTTAATATAACCGAAGTTACTTTCTTAGTTAATGCATCTTTTGGATTATATTACCACTTCTGGCAGATAAGGTTCTAGCCTAATTTTTAACTGAGGGATTAATTATAATTGTACTATAAAAATTAAATGATAGAATACTTATAGTAAATTTGCATAATATACGGAGATCTGCAAAGATAAGTTTGAAGGGTATAGGATATGAATTAATCCATCTTTTAATTACTAAATTTTTAAGGAACTTATAATTGGTTATAATAAAGGAAGCTGTAAATAAGATGCAGCTTCCGATTTTATTGTAAAGAACATAAATTTTCCAAACTTTATGGGAAACAATCAAAAAATCCCCAAATATTCCTAAACTTCTCTTCTTTACATCGAACATAAGTTCTGTTATAATGTTTTCAAAAGGAGAACATATGTATGGATAATTTAATCTTTCATATTGATGTCAATTCGGCTTTCCTAAGTTGGGAGGCCGTTTATCGACTGCATATCCTTGGAGAGAGAACGGATTTACGTGAGATAC
>JAEZOA010000134.1 GCA_023441625.1 Bacillota bacterium | reverse complement strand
GCCTTATCTTGGTCAGTTATTGGCTTAGCATTTCCTGCATTTGTATTTAGAAAGTCTAATTTACCTAACATTTGACCAAATAGAGGTACGCTTGGTATAGGGCTACTAGCATTGTCCACACCCACTTGTATTTTTACCTTCTCCGGGTTCTGGACTAATCGTATACCTGTAGCTATTTCCGGATAAGCTGCACCCTGATTATCTATTGGGCGTATAAAAATTCTGTCTCCTACATCCATATTAGTTGGTGAAGTTCCAGCAACAGTATCTGACATACTGCTTGGATTTATGCTGGTTTCAAATCTTCCAGGTGTTCCAGTTACTTTTGATACTTTGAAATTCTCACTTCTTAGACCACCATCTTTATCTCTTATTACAATTATAGCTTCTTTAATTGTAACTCCTGCCAATCTACTTGAACTCAAATCAAATTCAAAGTCATAATTTCTATCCAATTCATCATAAAGGCTAATTGATCCTTTTACCGGTTTCAATTCATCTCCACCGTTTAGTGCTATTTCATAAAGCTTCATATTAGTCAGTTCCATATCGGGGTCTTTAAACATATCTATTATGATATTATTTTGTCCAACCATCATATTGCCAGCATACTTATACCCTTGATAGGAATAAACGCAGCTATAGCTTTTTCCTGCCTCAAATTTATTGGATTCTAATTTAAAGCTTCCTTTTGAATCGGTTATTGCTTGCTCTCCAGCTACTGTTATTTCTATACCTGCAAGGGGAGTTGTAGTGACCGCACTCTGATTTAAGAAAGTCTTATCCGATGTAGATATATTCCCGGATATTACTCTCTTGTCTCTATTTGGTTCGGTCTTCACGAAATTGTAATAAACCGTAGGCATGTCATAGCTTGCCTTCAAATAGTACGAGTCTCCTACCGTTTTTGTTCTATCTATCATGCGGAAATCCTTAAATAGAGAATCCTCCCATGTGGAGATATTTCCATCCTTATCAAGGTCTCCTGTGGCATTCATCCATTCAATATTAAAGCTGCTTTGTGTATACCCATTTATTGTATATACGTCGTTTCTTGTAACTTGGTCATATACAATAGGATTAAAAGCATCTCCTGTTGTAATTGCGTTATTTCTTTCATCATTTAAGGTTACAAATGCTCCACTTTGCAGCATGAAATCTACAGGTTGTTCAACACCATTGATTGTCATAGTTCCATAGCAGCCAAAATATTTATCTTCCCAGCTATTTAAAGAAAAACTATATACTCCGGTGTTGTCTCTGGTCAATGTTTTAGTTTCCACTAGCTGAGCTTTGGCGTCCACAGTATCTTTATACAATTTGAATTCTACTGATGCCGGAACTGCTGCATTAGTTGTTGAACGAAGTTTGTATTGGAAAGTGTATGCCTTTTTATTCGCTTGCTCGGTTTTATAGAAGTCCTGATTATCATTATCATTTAAGAAGTCTGGTCTAATATCCTTACCTTCTGAAATAATTTTAATATCGTAGGCTTCATATTTTGTACGGCTTGTGGGGTTTTCCTGAACAGTTATAGCATTAACTGCAAAGCTTGGCATAATATTTGTAAATTTAGCAGTAGGCTTATAGGTTAATTCAGTTTTAACTGCTGGATTTATGTTGCTGCTGTCTAGCTTAACCTTATTTGCATTTTCTATAAATGAGCTGGTTGTAGGCAAATTGCCAGAAGAACCTACATTTATATTATTAAAGTAGGTAGCTGCATCTCCCAATGAATTTACTGTTATGCTGCTATTATCATTTTGAACATACCAGTCATAGACAGTGGAATTGTTCTTGGGAAGTGTCTTGAGTTTTAGAGTGTCAAATCTACTAATTGCAAACACCCTGCTGTTTGTGCCATTTATATAACCATCAATGCTGCCTTTTGAACTGTCAATATCCAACTTTATAAAGGTCTCATTTTTGGCTTTAAACACAGGGCGCACTTCAATAGACCAGTTGGTTCCGCTGTTTCTCAATAGCGCATTGGCATATAGACCTTGGGTCTCATTTTGGTATACTGCTGCATTTTCTCTAAACCACTGAGAATTCAACTTCATTACATTTCCTTCGAAATACTTCCAATTACCTTGTCTATCTCTAACCTTATATCCCCAGAAGTACACATCATCAGCATAACTTTTGTTCGTTAAAGTATCTGTATTGTACACCGTATCAAAAGTTATTACGTCACTACGGTATACGACTTTTTTCTGGTCATCACTTACGCCTGCATTATAACCCCCGTCACGGGATACATTACGTATTCTCATTGTTCCTACATCTATTGGGGTTCCTGTTCCTACAGGCTCTCCTGCTGAGTCTATACCAGTAACAGTTCTAGCCATTACACCTGTATCATTAGGATCATTTTCTATTTGCAGTGTATAGGGCTGTAAAAATAGGCGCACACCATTTGCATTTACTTTATTATCAGTATTGTCTCCGTTATTCCACGCCCAATATTCCAAATTTGAAGAACTCCACATCCAAGGCTGTACAGTTAAGCTTTGATTGTAATGTGAAAATGCTCCTTTTTTGGATACTACAGTATACTGATTGTAGTCCCATTTGCTCCAGGGTGCTGTAGCTGGTCCATTTATAACAAACTTAGAATTAAAGTTGTAGTCAGTTTTCCATCCGCAGCTTTTCCTGCAATGCTTTCCAAAGAACCAATAATCATTATGGTAGTACCATGATCTACCGCTACCAGTATTGCTCCAGCCAAATTCTAATGCCTTTACGCCTGAAAGTGATATTGGAGCCTGAACTCCGGCACTACTCTTTGCTGCATATGGGTTTATAGTCATTCCATAATAACCTGCATTGCTTGGCTTAGGCGCATTATCGGCATATCTAAGAGTAAAGTCATCAGGCATTACAACATAATTTCCTTCACCCTCCATTTTGCCATTAGGAGTTATTTTTTCAAGAGCTGAAGACTGGTTTATCACTGTGTAATCAAGCATAAGTCTTGTGCTCTTAGAAAATGTATCCATACTGGCTAGCTCGACTTCAGCTTTGTCTTCGTAAAGTTGATATGAGCCAGGAGCTTTTGTCAATGTTACTGTAGTTTGCTCTTTGCCCGATGTAGCTCTGTCGTCATCTATAACTATTCCAAAAGTCTTATCCTTTTCAGTATAAGTTGTAATCAAATCTACCGTAAAAATTTGCTCTGTAACTTCAGGTAAAAACAATATCTTTTTAGAGTTTGGTATGTAGTCAACATTTGGCTCTGCTGTATTACCTGCAGTTCCTACTGTTACATAGGTCATTGTATGTATCCCTTTGGTACGTCTCACCTTAACAGATACTTGTGGAATTCCTGCTTCAACAGTAAGCTTGTCCAGCTCCATTTCGTATGCGGAATCTTCAAAAGCTTCATTATCTACTATGTTCACCCATCCAGTGTAAAACTCTCCTATTTCAGCTCCACCTGTAGCATTAGAAAGAACGATAATAAACTGCTCTTCACTTTCCGACAGATCGTCATCTATAGGCTTTATGAATATAGACTTCTCGTATTCACCATCTTTAAATGTTAGGGTGGTTTCCATTCCAGGAATATTGTCATAATAGTCTTGATAGTTATCCTTTAGAGTTTCAGCCTCATTTGGCCTCATATCAAGCTCTTTCCAATCAGGATTGTTATAGCTCTTTCCTGTGAGTATTTTGGATGCACTTCTAAGACCACTTACACGGCTTTCCAGCTTTTGTGCCGCTTCTGCCGCAACCTGACTTTTCTCTAGCTCTTGTGGTTCCTCTACTATCTGCGCAGGCTGACCCTCTTGTTGTTGTGGTTCCTCTACCGTCTGCTCAGGCTGACCCTCTTGTTCCTGTGGTTCCTCTACTGTCTGCTCAGGCTGACCCTCTTGTTGCTGTGGTTCCTCTATCGATTCACTTTCTTCTACTGAATTTCCCTCTAATCCCTTCTCCAACTCTTCCTTTTGCTCTAAAGTAGGTTGTTCAGCTGTTATTCCTAAATCATCACTATTTTTAATTTCTGTTTCTTCCTGTGCTGCTTCTTCCAAGATTGGTTTTGAATCTGGATTCTCTGGAATTTCTTCGTTCCATAGAAAACCAGGTAATTCTATTACATAGTCACTACCATATCTTGAAGAAACGTCTATGGCTTTGAAATTTACTGTAGCTTCGCCTTGAGTTCCTCCCTGTCTAGCAATTTTTATTTCAAAAGCACTTGTATCCTCGCTTAAGCTAAACCTAGTTCCCATAAATGTAAATACACCATTAGGAAAAAGCTGCGTCATCTCTTCTCCGCCTTCAATAGCCTCTCTCAACTCACTTTGTATGTTAGCTTCCTGAGCAAATACCGAGGTCGGAATAGATGAAACAAAAATTGCCACCATACATATAATGGCTATTACTTTTCTCATCTTAATTTTCATTGATCACATTACCCCCTTGTCAAAACTACTTTTAAACACCCTTAAAAAGCAACATTCAATTATATTTTTGCTTTTGTATCTCCGCTGATATCCTGTGTCTTTGTTCTGATAGTACTTCTTAAAGCTCCTCCAGTCACTTCGTTAAGACCTTCAATATCCAACTCTTCAACAATACCTACATTGGCAACTTCTTTTTTTACTTCCTCTTCATTTAACTTTTCTTTTGAGTTTTCAAATTTTCCCATAATCTGCTGCATCCTCTCTTAACGATTTTTTTAATTAATATATATTAATAGACATAAAATATTGCCTATCAATTACTATTCTCAATATATATTTTGTTGGCTGAAAGTAATAAGTTAAAGGGTGGCTTGTAGTCTATCTTCCTTGCCACATCATAATTTATTACCAGGAATGGTGCTGTTTGGTATATTTGCGGTAAAGTCTCTAGCTTTTCTCCGTCAGTATAACGCTTTATCATATCTGCACCAAAACGTCCTACGTTCTTGTAATCTGATGATTCTGCTGCTAGCAAGGCCCCAAATTTAACATCATCTGTACTGTTTATTGAGTATACTGGTACATTTGCATCATAAAAAGGTTTCAATATATCTTTAAAATCCTCCCCATCAACCAAGGATGTAGTCAATACAAATAAATCAATTTCTTTTGCCAACTTCTCATAAGCGTTCTTTAAATTATTTAAATATGCGTCGTACTCTTCATCTGTTTCCGGGTCTTCAACAAACGCTCTAATAATTTCTATATTGTTTTCTTTTCCAAACTCGTCCAATACATCCACACCACTATATATGTAAGCATCTTCAGAGTTGGCATAAACAGTACCTATTTTTTTAGGATGAAATATATCGTTCATAACCTTAATTGTACGTTTAAATCCGTCTGAATCAATTTGTGCCCAGACATTAGGAATAGCTGATTGCTGTGCATTGGCTACAATACCAGATTTTACTGGATCTGCCGCCGCAAAGCACATCATTGGTATTTCACTTGGCAGTGCTTTAGTGGTCAAGCCTGCTGTTGTTCCCATTGAAATCATTAAACTTACACCACTTTTTGTTACCTTTTGGTCTATGTATTCAATTATCTCTGCTTCTTCCATCTGTCCATACTCACTATCTGTTAGTGAAAAGAACGCATCCTCAATAAATCTTACACCCCAACCCTCTTGATTTTGTGAACAAATCCATTCCCATATGACCCTACTGTTAGATTCAATTGGCATACCTTCAGGTAATTTATTTATAAGCCCGTACTCTTCAAGTCCGTATATAAGATTGTATAAAGCATAATCAAATTCATAATAGGACTCACCTTCGCAATATCCTATATTTAATATTTTGTCAGAATTATTTGTATTATTACCTGATGCTATCAGCGTAGATGTTAATGTCACTGATAATATTAATAGTGTCACAAGACTACATACCAATCGTTTTTTCATCACTTATTACCCCCTTGTTAGAAAATTTGTTAATACACAGAAATGAAATGGCAGCGGCGACCACAATTATACCGGTGACCAATAAGCCACTGTTTCCGTACATCATAACAAAACCGAATACAACAGGAGCAACACCACGAATTGCGCTGCTGAATGCGCCCTCAATACCGATAATTCTGCTGATTCCAATTTTCTTTGATATCTCAAGTGTATATACATATCTGTATTGTAAGCTTGGCATAATTCCATCAATTACTGCTATCATTAAAACAAGTGCTATTGCATATACGATACTATCACTTAATGCAAACCAGCCCATACCAACGCCTAGCAGAGTCAACAATGAAGACATTAGTACAATAGTTTTTATTTTCTTAGATAGCAAATTACATAAGAACGCACCTATATATGACGTTGATATTCCATAAAGAAGGAATATATGTCCTATACTTGCCGTAGACATCCCTTTCGCATCTGCATATACAGGAAAGAAATAGTCTAAGTACATAGATATAAAGAAGTATGGTACTACAAGGAATAATATATAGGTAAGAAATTTACTATCAAATCTAAATTTCGTGCTTTTTTCTTCAGCTACATCATCATCTGTGGTCTTTGCGACTCTACCAGGACGAACATTTACAGCAAATAGAAGAATGAGAACTACTACAAGTAATCCAAAGCCTCCCATTACCAAAAACGCTCCTGAGAATCCGAAAACATCTGCTATTACCGCACCAATTGCAGCAGAACAGCTCATTCCAACTATTAAGCCTGCATTAATACTTGAAGTATATTCTTCTAGTTTTTGTGATGATGGAGTGAGTACACTGAATATATCGAAGGAGGTCTTTGCACAACCCACTCCCAAGCCCATTATTACCTGTGCAACTATAAACAACATAGGCTCTTTTGCCACGGCTGCAACTACTGTACCGCATACCATTATCAAAATCCCTGTTATAGCAACAGGTCTCCAACCTCTTTTATCTACAATTCTTCCACAAATCCAGGCTGAAAAAATTGATGTTAAAATCTGTGCAGTTATCGGTATACTCATGGCTATTTCATATGGTAGCCCGAATATTGGCTTGTAGATTGACGCCATTACTATAGGAATAAATGCCATTGCCATATACTGGAACATGGCAAAAAAGAAGAATAATCCTCTGATGGTTCCTAGCGGCTGTATATCCTCATCTATATCTTTGGTAACAAGCATTTTTCTCTTTTTAAATAGACCTTTAAGACCTGTAAGCAAAGCAACTATAAATATAATAACTTCAGCTGCTATCATTAGTGATGTAACAATAGACACCAAAATTTCGACAATTATGGCATTTAGTTTTTCTTTTAGGTAAGTTTCAGATACCTTTATATGCAATTCCATTGCATTACCATCTCTATCAGGTTCAAAGGAATATGTATGATGAATATCCTCGGAGTACAATCTAGAGCTACTTTTTGTAGATAAATCAGACTCTTCACCAATAGGTTTTAATTCAACGGCACTGATTTGATTAGTATTTTTAATAACATCATTAAAGTATTCGTCCATTTCATTTAGTTCTGAGTAATTAATCCCCTGGTCTACTACACTTTTTATATCTTCTTCAATCTTAACACTAATTGTATCTGCAGTTTGTTTTGTAAGGGCTGTATAACCAGCTCGATATGTATTAAATGAAGTAACACCTAAAAATAAGTTTGAAGCAACAATAATTGGTATAACCATTAAAAGTAATTTCTTAAAACCAAAGTCATGCTTAATTACAAAAAATAGAAGAACAAACAATATTATTGCTACAATAGCAGCTATTACTGTGCAAAATAATATACTTGAAATATATTGCTGAGTATTCTGTGATACGACTTCGTTGTTGTATGAAATACCAAATCCAGCAACTATCTTCCCTGTGCTATCGCTAATAGGTATTAAAATATGTTGAGTATCATTGTCGGTCCAAGTTAAAAAGCCTTGGGTATTACCTAGATTCTCTACCTGGTCTTCTATTTCATCGGGTCTAATAAACTCTGAACCGTTATATGAATTTTCATATAGCATTTCACCATCAATGCCTACGATATATGCTTCATCAACATAATTACACAGTTTTTTTACCTGTTCAAACAAGTCCTCAATACCATAGTAATTTTGCAGTGACTTTCCATATTTCAGTGAGTATTCCAGCTTGTTTACAACCCCTGATGTTACAATGGCATTATTTGCTGCAGTAGATTGAGTGTAGTTGTTGTTAAACGATACTATATTAAGTATGGATGTTAATGCAAGTAGACCTGCTACTGTTATACTTACAATCAGTGCAAACAGCATCTTTTTTTTCATAATCTCTCCTGACTACGCACAAAGTGCGTACATTTTAAGTATTGAAAAGACACGCAGTGGCTTTTCGCTGTGCGAAGACGTCGATGTTTGCATTGAACCTTGCTTCGCACTTTTATGCAATCTGTCTTTTGGCCATTTTAGCAAATAGGCCTTGCTTCTCCATAAGTTCTTTATAATTTCCTTCTTCCACAATCCTCCCACGGTCTAATACAATGATCCTATCGCAGTTTATTATTGTAGATAATCTATGTGCTATGACAATTCGCGTATTTGACATTTTGCTTAATGTTTCTACGACTATAGCTTGTGTTATATTATCTAAAGCACTTGTTGCTTCATCAAACATTATTATTTGAGGATTGTTAGCCAATGCTCTGGCAATCATCAATCTCTGCTTTTGCCCACCTGATATGCCCCCGCCATCCTCAGATAGTATGGTGAACATGCCCATAGGCATTGCTCTTATATCGTCAGCTATTCCTGCCTTTTCAGCAATCTGCCAAGCTTCTTCCAGTGTAATCCAAGGGGCACAAATAGCAATATTAGAAAAAATATCGTCTGCAAATAATGTGGCATTTTGCATAACAACACCAATCTGCTGTCTAATTGAATGGATGTCCAAGCCTGAGAGTTCCTGATTGTCATAATAAACCGCACCTGTATGGGGTTGTTCAAAGCCTAGTAGTATTCGCATCAGTGTAGATTTACCACATCCTGAAGTTCCCACTATAGCTACATATTCCCCCTGCTTTATAGACAATGACAGGTCGTCCAATATATGCGGTCCATCCTCTGTATATCTAAAACTAATACTATTTACATCTATATTCCCTGACAAATTTCCAAGCTTTGCTTTTCCTCCTGTATTTTCAGGTAGTTCTTCCAATATAGGTTTTGCAATATTAAAGTTAGATCTGATCAATGATATTTGCCTTACAATACTATGAAATTGGTATAAGGAAAATATAAATGCTCCAAATGCCGTATTAAAAGCAATGTACTGTGCAGGTGTTATATCGCTTTTAGCCACTACCCAATATATTAGAATGCTAGTAGCTATACTAAATGAGCTATATATCGCTCCTGATATAGTCAAAATAATATTGGGGCTGTACAACACATTTGCCTTTTGACTATATTTATCTGCCCATATTGAAAATGCTCTTGCTCTAGCCCCTGCCACCTTAATCTTTGAAATACCCTGTAATAGTTGGTATACTACACCTGATAACTCTGCAGATTTATTTGAAAGCTTCCTTTGCTGCTTTGCCTCAAGCATGCTGGTAGTAAAAGAAAATGCCAATAATATAAATATTATTATCACTGTAGGCAGTAGTAATTGCGGTGCTATTATGGATATTTGATATAAATATACAAATGAAATCAGGGCTGACAAGGATATGGCCACAGTGCTTCCACTGATTAAAGTAGCGACCTGTTCTAATGCTTTTATTTTCTGTAAAACTTCACCTGTTGTATATTTTTTAAAAAATGTTGCAGGCAACTTTAAAACCCTAGCCCAAGCGGCACTCTGTACTTTGCAAATAACCTTGCTGTTAATCCTTGCGATTAGTAAATCTTTTAGCAATCCTGCTGTTATAATACTTAAAAAGCTCCCAACTAATATCGCTACTATGGGCATTAAATCATTTATAGTTCCAGATGGTATTACTCTGTCAAAGATAATTCTATTTATCATAGGCAATATCATTCCAGCTAAGCCAATTGCCACTGAAATACAAATTACATAGGTTATTTCAGCTTTTGATACACTCTCAAGCATATACTTTATCAGCTTCTTGAATGATATTTTTTCATCAGGAAATGGCTTGTAAAAGGCTGTAGCTCGCCTATCAAACAGCTTGCTGGTATTTTCGTTTACTACCTCAAATTTTTGAGTTTTAGGATTTAAAAACTCGTAGCCTCCTAGCTCTTTTGGATGAAGAAGGATATAGACATCATCACTGACGAATTTACACAGAATAGGGTCTACAGCCTCAATCCACCAGTTTTCTCTAAGAGTTATCTTTCTGCTCATTATCCCTGTAGCAGTTTGCATATACTCCAATTGATCATTAATAGCTTCAATTTCTACAGGTATACTAATTGGAGCATATCCAAAGTATGCTGTAATGTTATTGATTACATTTCTAGTACTGTTTTTGGAGGTTCTATAATTGAAATACTTCCTTCCAGAATTTGATATGGAATGAAGCAGCTTACTATATGACTGTTCCAACAGCTCATTGTCTCTCTCTTTTTGAGCTGTTATTTTTGTCTTAAAGTCCTTCACCTTATCACCTCCATTCTTAGTCAGCTGTAACTAGACTCGCATACTTTCCATTAAGTTTCATAAGTTCTTCATGGGTACCGCTTTCTGATATACGTCCATTTTCCAAAAATATAATCTGATCTGAATCTCGTATTGCGGATACTCTGTGGGCAATTATAATCATTGTCATATGTCTCTTTTTTATAGCATCCATTATAGTTTTTTCAGTAGTAGCATCTAGTGCGCTAGTAGCTTCGTCTAATATAAGTATTGAGGGATTTACAGTAAGTGCCCGGGCAATGTCTATTCTTTGCCTCTGCCCACCTGACATATTTCTTCCACCTTCAAGTATTATGTCATCATATCCACCTGCTCTTTTTACTATATCCTCATGGATGCACGCATCTTTGCAGGCAGTTACTATATCTCGTTCTTTTACAAGTTCATTCCACATAGTAATGTTGTTTTTTATAGTATCATTAAATACTGTAGCCCCTTGATCGACCACAGCAAGAGAATTTGCAATAACTTTTTCTGGATATTGAGCTCGTATTTTTCCATCAAACAATATTTTTCCTGTGCTGACATCATATAAACCAGATATCAGTTTTGCTAATGTGGATTTGCCGCTGCCTGTACCTCCAACAATTGCAACAGATTTTCCAGCCTCTATTTTCAAGCTGAAGTTGCTTATTATTGGCTCTGCTAATCTGCCATAGCCAAATGTAACATCAACCAGCTCTATGTTTCCTTTCAACTGATGATACTCCTGAGTAGCACTTATTTGTAAATCGTCGCTGCTATTATCCTTTGCTAAGCTATTTCCATATGAACTATCTGTTTTGTAATTCATTACATCTTCCACTCGCTCTGTCTGAGCCTTTACAGTCTGCATTGCTTCACCTAAGTCCAAAAGCATGTTGACTGGTTGCAAAAACTCATACATAAAGCCTTGAAAGGATAATAGAATTCCCACTGTAAAGCTACCGTTCAAAATATTATAAACACCCATAGCTATTACAAAAACATCTAACAACTTTTGAAGAATTTGTGGAATTACTCTGAGGTAAATGTTTTTAGTTTGTATGTCCTTGTTTCCATTAATAACTTTTACCAGATGTCCCATCCATTTTTCAAAGTATCCGTTTTCAGCACCGCTAGATTTAATAGTTTCTATCATATCTATCCCTGCTAGTGTCATTCCTGAAAGCCTACCCATATCACGCATTAAAACTCGCGACTTGTCAGCATTTATTTTTGATATGTAAGTAACAAAAGTGATATTTGCTATGGCAACTATCAAGCCTACTAAAGCTATAAGAACATCAAAATAAATCAATACTGTAAGGTATAGACCTATCATAACTACATTCAAAAAAACAGGTGTTATTTTAGTGCAAATAATTTCTGCCATTTCTTCATTGCTATCCTGTCTTTCACTTATATCACCAGCATAGCGCTGTCCAAAAAACTCTATTGGAAGGCTTAAAATATGCCAAATAAACATAGTACTTGATGACGTTGCAAGTTTTCCTCTTACTTTAAGAAGATATATTGCTTGTAATGCTTCTACTATAAAATTCAGCAGCATAGCTGCTGCCATAGCTCCTAAAACAGGCAACAACCAATCCATTGATTTATCAAAGAGTATGTAGTCGGTAAATATCTTTGAAAACAATGGAGTCAAGGCAAGTATAAGTGCAGATATCATACCCAGAATAAGTATAAATACACTGGGAGCTATGCTATGTTTAAGTCTTTGTCTCAAAAAGTTAATTATGCTTTTTGGCTCACCTTCAGAAATAAATTCTTCAGAGGGTACAAGTTCCAATACTATTCCTGTAAACATGCGGCTAAACTCATCTAGTTTTATGTTTACTTTACCTAATGCAGGGTCGTTTATTAATACATAGTCTCTTTTAAAACCACACAACACAACAAAGTGGTTAAAATCCCAATGTATGATTGCCGGAAGTGTGACATTTTGTTTCAAACCTTCAATATCAGTTTTTAGAGCTCTTACCTTCATTTTGTAATGTATAGCTGCCTTTGCCATATTCTTCATGTTGCAGCCATCTCTTGAAACACTACAGTCAGACCTTAATTGCTCTAAGGGAATAATTTTTTTGTAATAAGCCAAAATCATACCCAGACTTGCTGCGCCACATTCCACGTTCTCCATTTGTAAAATAGTAGGTACTTTTTTTATACCATTCAAGTTAATCAGCTTATACCACTTCCAATACTTTTTTTAGAAATTAACTACCTTGAGCCCAATAACAAATCTATAGGGCGCTTGTCCTCTGATACAATTAAAACATTACAAATAGTGCTAATATCTATACTTAAGTCATGCCCCTTTTTGTTTGACCATTGAAAATTATTGCTGGAATTTGGATCAACCCCTATTGTGATTCGCACTTCCACACAACCCTCTTCATCCAGTAGGTTTTTCTGATGATCCCAATCTCCAAAGGTCTTTTTAAGCATTTCCTCTGTAACAGGCACCCTGCCTACCTTTGTAATATGCCCCTTCATATACCCAAACTCTTCTCTAGGTGCATATGTAGGAGAAATCTGTGCTTCCATACCCACTTTTATACTTTGAGCTATGGTTAAGGGAATGTATGCGATTATTTCCTTGTCGTTTGTATATTTATCTTCATTTATAATAGTGGCAATCTTATTCCCATTGGATACTGTTTGATCTTTTGAAACAATACTCTGAACTGTTCCAGAGATTGTGGATTTGATTACAGAGTTTAACTCATATTCTCCTGTTAAGTTTTCCAATATGGCCTCTAGGTCATTTTGGGCTACACTATCTTTAGTGTTCCCAACTCCTTGTCCAATATCTTTCTTAAGCTTTTCTATCTCAGCTATAAGCTCATAGTCAGGTATAATAGCAAGTATCTGACCTGCATCTACGAAGTCTCCTTCTCTTGCAAGAACACTTGTCACAGTACCTGATGAACGCGAATATATATCTGTAACACCTGACTGTGGGAATATGGTTCCCTTAACATTTATTCCATCGGATATATTTCCACTAAACAACCATATAAACGCTGTAATTAATATAAGCAGCACAGCTGTCAGTAAAATCCATGCTGGTGCTCTAATTACTTTCGTATATTGATCCAACTGTTCTGGGGAGGATACTGCATTAAGAGCCTCCTCCCTATACTGTACTTTACCTCTTTCCATATTAACCTCCATGAGCTACCATTGTGGCTGTAAAAAGTAATGAAATATATATCCTAAAATAGTCTTTTATTTTATAAGATTTACAAGCCTACCATCTTCAACAATAGAATATTCAGGACTTATATTTGTCAAAAGCCCACTTTCATCAAATGTTATTACTCCCTTAACTCCTTGATATCCTGTTTCTGAATGTAGCCCTTCAGCTATCTTTTCAGGTATATTGCTATCTACTAGAACTGCGGTATCCAGTACCATACGTACTGAGTCATATGCATGGGCTGCCCACCAGGTAGGTACTGAGCCATAAATCTCTTCATATCTGGCATCAAAGTCCTCTAATGCTCTAGACTGACTTATCGTCACTAATGTTGGAATAATAATACCTTCAACATGCTCTTTATTCTCCATTAGCTTTTCATCAGCATCAAAGGAAAAATCTCCATAAATCTTTATTTTATCTGACTTTGTACGAATTCTCTCAGCCAGCATGAAGGCATCTGCTATAGACTCTTGACTTATCATTACGCAGTTTACCCCAATGGCCTCCCACCTTTTGTACATGTTATCAAAATCTTTTTGTGAGCCAATTTCCGAAACATCATCCAATACTTTTAAATCATTTTCCAAAGCACGTTTACTAAAGGCCATCCCCAAATTTTTCTCAAACTCTGTATCACTATGGTATATTGCAATACGGTCTGCACCTATTTTAGCAGCGTGATCTGCCATAGACGCACCCATTTCTGTTTCCCCAAATGTATTCCTAAAAACATACTTATATTTTTTGTTCACTATAGATTTATCCATCATTCCATTAGCTGCAATAAGTATTTTTTTGGAATCCTCAAAGAAGTCAACAGATGCATCTAGAATGTTAAAGCTATGCGAACCAATTACAGCTGTTATTTTGGGATCTGAAGAAAGTTTTTTGGCTATAACAACACCCTTTTCAAAATCATACTCATCGTCATATATTTTATAAGTTGCATTAAATCCCTTTTCGGTATACTGTTGGTTGAAATCACTTATAGCCATCTCAATTCCATTTAAAAAGCTAGTATCATAATCATATACTTGCTTTGATCCCATTACCGCAATACTTAGCTGCTTATCTCCTGAAAGTTCATCTTTTGTGCTACTACAGCCAAGAATCTGAATCATCAGACATAGAAGAATTGCTATAGCAACGAACTTGCTTATTCCTATTTTGAATTTTGCAAAATTGTTATGCTCTATTGCACACACCTCCTATATTCCATATCTTTCAATAGCACTTTGTATAATTTCACCTATTATCCGAGTATAGGATTTCCCTATATGCTTTGCACAAGTTTCATATGGCCCATTTTGTGTAAGTCCTGGTCTTGGATTAATCTCCAAAAAGTAAGGAACACCATTTTTATCAATTTTAAAGTCAGATCTGCCGAAATCATAGCAGTTTAAATGCTTATGTAGTTTCAAAGAGGCTGATATTAATTCACTTTTAAGAGCTTCATCGCATTCAAAAATTTCATCCAATATTGGTTCAAAGCACTTCTGCTGAAGTGTAAAAACATCTATATCGGAACCATCCTCATGTTTGCAAATGCCTACTCCTAAAGGGTAGGACTTATCACCTGTACCCACAATAGGTACATACACCTCTTTACCTTCAATGTATTCTTCACAAAGAACTTCTTGATGATATGTATCCATATTCCAGCTTACCTTTTCTACCATTTCATTTAAATCATTTACAACAAATACACCCATGCTATATCCTTCATAGTTTGGCTTAACAATTAGTGGAAAGCTCAGTTCGTTCTGTACTATTCCGTGGCTTAAAAACTCATCCAAGTTTTCTTGCCTATAGGGTACATATATACATTTTGGTGTTTTTATATTTAAGTACTCAGCTATTAGTTTTGTATGAAATTTATTTTGTGATAGACCCATTGCATAGGCATCACTTCCCACATAAGGAATCTTATTCAACTCCAACAATGCAGGTACTACCGCTTCTCTATTTCTAGAATTTATCCCTTCATCCTCCACGAAAACCAAATCACAATCAAATTTATTTTCTAGTATCATTTTATTTAGCTTATACATATTGCCAATTAAAACCACCTCATGGCCACATTTCTTTATTGCATCCGCCAGATAACCAATCTCCTTTGGATTGCAGAAGTCAGCGTATATTTCACTGGTGCTTTCTATATCATAATCTTCACGCAAATCAAAAGTTAACCCAACTCTCATATGTATCTCTCCCCTATTTTGCATTTAATAAGATTATTCTTTAGTCCTCTTAATGTAAGTGTTTCTCCATCATCACTTACTATGTTGCTTTTCTCTACAACTATCTTTCCACCATCTTCTCCGGCGACATCTATTATGAAGTGAGGTATGGCATAGCCCGAAATCTTTCCTCGAAGCTCCGAAATAATATCAACGCCTTGAGTATATGGTGTAATGAAATGTTCTACTCCATTAACATAGTCACATTGATATAGATAATATGGTCTTACCCTTATTCGTATTAACTCTGATAAAAGCTTCTCCATAATATGTACATCATTATTTATTCCATTTAGTAATACCGTTTGGTTTCCAAGAGGAATTCCTCGGGACAATAGTATATTGCACGCCTCTACAGCCTCTGGCGTAATCTCAAGAGGATGATTGAAATGAGTATTTATCCATATAGGATGATATTTCATAAGCATATCAGCCAATTTTTCAGTAACACGCATAGGGCAAGTGACTATTGCCCTAGTACCAATTCTAATTGTCTGTACATGTGCTATTTTTCTAAATTCTGATATGTATTTTTCGAGTCTTTTATCTGTCAAAGTTAAAGGGTCTCCACCAGTAATTAAAACATCCCTAATATTTTTATTGTTTTCAATATAGTCTAATACTTTTGCAAATTCACTATCACTAATAGAATCATTATTATTGATAACAGTATTTTTTCGTGTACAATGCCTGCAATACACAAAGCACATGCTGCTTCCAAAAAAGGCTACTCTATCAGGATACTTATGTACTAAATGAGGTGTTACCGAATAAACTGATTCTTGCAATGGATCGTCGTACATTTTATTAGAATTAGTTAATTCGTCTAATTGAGGAATACACTGCTTTTTTATGGGACAATTATTATTTTCTATGGATATTAATCCTGCATAATATGGTGAAATAGCCATCTTATATTTTTCTATTACCTTTGATATATTCGAGCATTCCTGTTGACTCAACTCCAGAAAATCTGCAAGTTGCTCAGGCTTAGTTATTAAATTTCTTAGTTGTAGTTGCCATTCTTCCATTAGACTCCACCCTCTTCTAGCTCTGAGTAATAAATCACGCAGTAATCATTTGCCATAGCTTTTGATTACGTTTTTTCATATAAATTCCATTCCGTTGCCGTCACTAATGGAACAAATTAGTGTTTATTTTCCATAATATTACTTTTTACGACAATTAAATTGCAAACAGACATAAATAGCCTATCACAAAAAGCAAGAAAAATGTCGTTTTTGGCCCGAAATGCTAAATTTACGACCTGAAATGTAATATATAAAGTTGTTGAATATGTAAACCCAAATTGAGCCGCCATGTTAATACTTAATTAAGGAAAATCTATTTAAAATTGGTATTCGTTGCACAAACAACGCAAGTTGGCAAGCCAACATTGCTTATGTTAAAAAATGGGTGTACGAATTAGTTCGTCCCTAATCCGTACACCCATTGATAATACTCTTCTTATTCAAATGTTCCTAATTACTATTTTATGTTACAAAACATTGCAAATATTAATTACTTTTATTGCAGTTTGTTATTCCAACCCACAATAATATCACCTAATTCTACTTCTTATTATCCATTACAAGGCTTTTTGCAACTACATTCATTCTTCTGATATTAAGTGCTGTCAGATGCTTTATTTGTTCGCTTACCTTCTCTTGAACCTCTCTCAATAGCTGCTTTATTAAACAGCCATATACAAGGACCAAATCCATTTCTATATAAATTCCATCTGGTCTATTTTCTGCTCTAAACCTTGATATTTTAGATACTCCTTCAATATTGGAGGTTACATACTCAACTATCTGATATATTGTATAATCAGATATAGTGTAATTCCCCATATAACTAAAGGTGGGTCTAACAACAGATTTTTCGCCGACCAGCTGATAGCTGCCCTTTCCTTTTCTTCTAAATATTTGAAGAGGGTCTAAAAAGTACCCTGAAAAATCTTTTTTGATTTCAAAGGTTGGAACAGGAATAACATGCTTTCCCTGCTCTTTTCGGGTAGACAAGGCCTGCTTAATCTCATATTCGCTGGCTACATCAGTTATATATACCTTCTCATCAATGGGACCTATTCCAAGTCTCTCCGCTATTGCTTCTACCATTCCATCTGATGTCCCAATAATCAATAATATCTGAGTATTGTAGCTTTTAAGGGCATTTGCTACATCCTCTGTGTGCTTTTTGTCAGTAAACAATGCTCTTTTTATTGATGCAATCTTTGTATTTTCCCTCTTAGCTGAAATACCCGCAATTATCTGGTTACCTCTTATGAGCAATCCATCATCTATTATAAAGTCAGTTCCATGTTCCCTTGCAACCCATGAAGCTCTATGACTTTTTCCTGTACCACTTGGCCCTACAAATCCTATAACTTTCAAGAGTACTCCTCCCACTTAATATCTTTATATCATTAACAAAAATTCCAACTTCAAATTCCACTTACTTATATAGTTTTAATTATTCACACGTTATTAAAAGTTTATTATATAATTTGGTATTTGTATAGAATAATCAAATAATTTGGTATGTTTTAAAGGAATAACATTTTTTATTATCTAATCACTTTTATAGGGAAAAAGAGAGCCATAAGACTCTCTTTTCTTTTTCCCGGACATTTATCTTTTGTAATTATTAGCTTTTTCTGCAGTAAATTAATTGACTTTTCTGTAGTATTTTGACTTATTTCTCTTTTGTAAAGTATAAAAAACTAAATAAAAGTTATAAAAACTTATATAAAGTTATTTATTGACTTTTAAAATACAAAAATTGTAATTACACAATATATTGTATTTATATACTTTCCCTTTGTCAATATATATTGCAAAAAAACATATAGTAATAATTTACTACCTTGAATGAAAAAGTAAATTCCACTTTTAATATAACAAAATAGATTTTAGTCTTGCATCAAATTCCTGTAGAATTAAGTTGGTACCTTGCCTGCATTTGAAAGGAGTTTTCTATGTCAAAATTAAT
>JAEZOA010000111.1 GCA_023441625.1 Bacillota bacterium | reverse complement strand
ACAGCGGTGGTATTTATCAATGAAAGTCAAAAGTATTATCAAAAAACTAAATAAAACTTATTCAATCGTAATAATCCCCAATAATAATGATTCAATTAAAAAGTATTCTTTTAAGGCACCTTTTGCGAAACTATTGGTAACATTGCTTTTTGTTTTTATATTATCAATTACTGTGTTATTTGTGAACATGGTACAGGTAAGTGGTGAATTAGAACCTAAAGAAGTAACTAAAGAAGATCTTGAGCAACAGATCTACAGTTTATCTCAATTAATTGTTGAGCAAAATAAATCCTTGGAAACAAGTAACGGGCAGATTGAGGAACTAAATGCTATTGTTACAGCTAATAAAGATAAGATTGATAAGTTTACAAAGCAATATACACTAATAGCTGATAATTATATCTCAAAAACCAGCAGAGGTTCTGCTATAAAGAGCGTTGATAAGACTGGTCAAGATTTACTTGAGCTCAACAGCTTTGTTGAAGAATTAAATAGCAGTTTTAGTGCTGATAAGGAATTAAAAGACAAATTAGCAACATCAAAGGAAAAATTGAAGAATATTGTTGATGCTATTCCTACGCTAGTTCCAGCCAATGGAGGCATTTCTTCTCCCTTCGGAATGAGGAATCACCCAATTAAAAAAGTAGATAAAGCTCACGAAGGTGTTGATATATCATCCTCTAAGGGTGATCCTATTCTAGCAGCTGCCTCAGGAGTAATTGAATATTCAGGATATAATAGTGGATACGGATATCATGTTATAATAGACCATAAGAATGGATATCGTTCACTGTATGCACATTCTTCAAAGCTATTAGTGAAAGAAGGTGAGAGTGTAATAAAAGGCCAGAAAATTGCATTAGTAGGTAGTACAGGCTTAAGCACAGGACCTCATCTACATTTTGAAATAAGGATTGGCAATACTCCTGTTGACCCTACTGAGTATATTAATTTTGCTTCAAAATAATATAAATTAATTTAAAGATAAATCTAAGGGGGATGTAAAATTGTTTAAGAAAGAAACAAGCCTTGAAAAAGCAACCTTTGACACCTTAATAGGTGCTAATACAGAATTAATTGGTGACCTTACTTCAAAGGGCATTATAAGAATTGATGGTAAGATAACAGGGAATATTACTGTACAAGGTGACCTTTTTATTGGTGAAACTGCTAGTATTAAAGGGGATATTACTGCATCAAATATTCAAATTGCAGGTAGCCTAGAGGGGAATGCATTTTCTTCGGGTATACTCAAACTTTTATCTACATCTAAGCTGCTAGGCGATATTCAAGTTAAATCCTTTATTTGTGACGAAGGCAGTCTTTTTGAAGGCAAATGCAAGATGGTTGATTCTCAATCTTCAAAATCGGTGTTTATAGGTAAAAAGAAAGAGTATAAAAAAAGCACTGATATTAGTGAGAATGTTGCAGAGTAATAAAAAATCTAATTTTCTAATGGACAATATACCCTATTCATATACCGTGAATGGGGTATATCTGTAAAATTCTGCTATCCCAGACTTTTTATTGCTAACTCTGTAAAATTACTGTAAAGTAAATATTATGCACTAGTTAGCATTTTATGATATAATATTGTGTGCAAATGCAATAAACAGCCTCCTTTTTTAATATATATATTAAAGGGGTGTAAATTTTTTAAATTTTGTGTCGGCAAATTGTGGGTTAATGGAGGTTATATATGAAATCTAATGAAAATACTGCATCAGGCAGTAAAGAGCAAAAGAAGAAGAAAAAGAAAAGTTCTTCTCCTTATGTACAATTTGCTCTTGCTGTTGTGAAAACAATAATTGTTATCTTCATATCATTAGGATGTATTTTTGGTGGAGTATTAGGAGGTACTGTTCTGGGTTATATAAAAAATGCTGATCCTATAACAGTAGACCAACTAGATTTGAGCAATAAGCTTACCTCTTTTATATATGATAAAGATGGCGTTGAAATAGCCCAAATAAAGGGTAGTGAAAACAGGGTACTTGTTCAACATTCAGAAATACCCGATAATATGAGAAATGCCTTTATTGCTATAGAAGATAAGCGATTTGAAAATCATAGTGGAGTGGATATTAAACGTTTTGTAAGTGCTGCGATAAGCTATGTTTTCACATTCGGTAACTCAGATCATGGTGGAAGTACTATAACTCAACAGCTGGTTAAAAACATCACAGGAAATGAAGATACTACTATAAAGAGAAAAGCACAAGAAGCCTGGCAAGCATTTCAGCTTGAAAAAGTGCTTTCAAAAGAGCAAATCCTTGACAACTACATGAATCGTATAACCACAGGTTCAGGTTGTTATGGCGTACAGGCAGCTGCAAAAAAGTTTTTCAATAAGGATGTAAAAGACTTGTCTCTGGCTGAATGTGCTAGTATCGCAGGTGTAACTAAATCACCTGGAAGATATGATCCTACCCTTGGTGAAAATAGCAAAAAGAGAAATAAGGAACGTCAAGAAGTTATTTTGAAAGAGATGCTACTTCAAAACATGATTACAGAAAACGAATATAATGAAGCTATTGCAGAAGATCTGAAGATTTATTCGGGAGAGGATGGCGAAACTGTTTCTTCCAATAATGTTCAAAGCTATTTTGTAGACTATGTTATTACTCAAGTAAAAAAAGATTTAATGGAAAAAGAAAATATATCTAGTGATGCCGCAAGTATTAAGATATACAATAGTGGTTTGAAAATATATACCACGCAAGATACCAAAATCCAAAATATTATGGATGAGGAATTTAAAAACATTGAAAATTTTGATATGAACAAAACAATTACCAACCCTGCTATGCAGGCACAGGCTGCCATGCTGATATTAGATCCTTCTACAGGTCAGATTCGAGGTATGTATGGTGGATATGGCGCTAAGGAAAATAGTTTTTCTCTTAATAGAGCAACCTCAATGCAAAGGCAGCCAGGTTCAAGCTTTAAGCCTATAGCAGTTTATGGTCCAGCTATTGATCTCGGATTAATAACACCAGCAACTGTTATAGATGATGTTCCTGTTTATATGAACAGTCAAACACCAAATGAACTATATCCTAGAAATTCAGAGAGAACATATAAAGGCCTTACCACTATAAGAAAAGGTATAAAAAGTTCAGTAAACGTAGTAGCCGCAAAAGTTTTCAAGGATTATTTAGGGCCTGAGAAATCAATTGAGTATTTAAAGAAAGTAAACATTGACAGATCAAATGAGGGTTATATTTCAATGGCTCTTGGAGGTCTTAACGTAGGTGTTAATCCTTTGCAAATGGCTGCTGCATATGTTCCCTTTGCAAATGCTGGCAAATATCTTGAACCAATTTCCTACACAAAGGTAGTTGATGCTAAAGGGAATGTGCTTCTTGATAAGACAACTGATCAAGATAATAGTGTCGTATACAAAGAAACGACTGCTTACTTAATGACCAGCATGATGAGAGATGTTGTCACTAATGGTACTGCTGCCGGATTTGGTACTGTTAAAAATCAAGCAGGCAAAACCATCCCAACAGCTGGTAAAACTGGAACTACCAATGATAATTATGATAAATGGTTTGTTGGATATTCACCCTACTATGTAGGTGCAACCTGGTACGGTTATAACACTCCAAAGACATTAAAATCTACCGAGCGTAACCAAGCATTAAAAATATGGAATAAGGTAATGAACAGAATACATGCTGATGCAGAGGTTAAGGACTTTGCTAAACCAGAAGGCTTGGTTAAAAAATCTGTTTGTATTCATTCTGGTAAAACTCCTGGACAATATTGCAAGAATGACCCAAGAGGAAATTCAGTTATTACAGAGTATTTTATTAAAGGTACCGAGCCAAGCAGCAGTGATGTATGTGATGTTCATATACTAGCTAAAGTAGATATAAAGAGTAAAGATCTTTATGGTAGACCTTTACTTGCAAATCCGTATTGTCCTACTTCGGATGTACAAGAGAAGGTCTTTATTCAAAGACCAGTTCCTTATCTTCCTAAAGACCCAAATGATACGACTTTGGCTAAACTAATCGGAGATTGGATGTATGAGCTACCTCAAGGTGAATATTGTACTATTCACAGTACTTCTACGGTTGTTCAGCCTGAACCATCAATTGTTGACCCATTAGTACCAAATGAGCAGGTTCCAGCCCAGAACCCTGCCACACCTGAGGTTATTCCATAGTATGAGATAACTGCTAAGTAATACCTAATTCAGTTAATAAAAGGCTATAGATGAAATAATACATATATAGCCTTCATATATTTTTAAAAGAATACCTACTTTTACTTATTATTTTCCTACGAAAACAGTACCGATATCCTGTCCACTAATAATATCCATAATAGCTTCTGGGTGACTACCATTTGTTAAAACCACATCCACTCCTGACCTTGTTGCAATTTTTGCTGCTTTAAGCTTTGTTATCATACCACCTGTTCCCCGCTTTGTTCCCGCTCCATCAGCGCAACTCTCTATCTCAGGTGTGATATCTTTAATGACAGACAACATTCTAGAGTTCGGGTTTTTTCTTGGATCAGAGTCGAAAAAGCCATCAATATCGGATAGTATTATTAATAAATCCGCATTTGTTAGTTTTGCAACAATAGCTGACAAAGTATCATTCTCACTAAAAGTATCCTTTTGTCCAACTTTTAGCTCAACAATAGACACCGAGTCATTTTCATTTACTATAGGAACTATTCCTTTTTCAAGTAGCGTGTCAAATGTATTTACTACATTTTTGCAGCAGTTCTCATCACTCATTATATCTCGTGTAAGTAAAATTTGAGCTACAATATGCCCATACTCAGAGAAGAATTTACTGTACATATGCATGAGCTCACATTGTCCAACTGCTGCTACTGCCTGTTTTTCACGTATTGTTTTTGGTCTCTCAGGCATTTTCAGCTTATCTACTCCTACTCCAATGGCTCCTGAAGTAACAAGAATAACTTCTTTCCCTTGGTTTGATAAGTCTGAAATAATTCTTGCAAGCTTATCTATTCTAGTAAAATTTATTTTTCCTGTTTCATAGGTTAATGTAGAAGTACCAACTTTAATAACTATCCTACGCGCATCTTTTAAATTTCCTCTTTTGAAGTCCATTTTAACCTCCGTAATAAACAACGTAAATTGCCAAGCCTACATTGCAAGTGTGCTCCAGTTTTGCTAGACGCACTGTTAATAAAAAAAGTATATAATAATTATTTATTATATACTTTTTTGCTTATCTTTTCTACTAAAGCTTAAATATCTTCACTAAATGATGATTTCGTCTTAGAACGAATAAGAGCTTCTCTAATATTTACAAGCTTTTTAGCAACAAATTCATTTTCAAAAATAAAGAACAAAACAACCCCTAAAATAGTTGATGCAACAGCATCTAAAATACTATGCTGCTTAACAAAAAATGTAGATAAATAAATCATAACACATATAAATGCTGAAGAAAGTCTTATTATCAGCCTTTTATTGTACTTAAACAAAAACATAGTAATCAGAATGGTGTCAAGCATATGAATACTTGGGAAACAGTTATAAGGTCTATCGTTTGAATAAATAATTAAAACAGCTTTTTTCAAAATGTTATCAGGCACTATAATATCTGTGCGTGGTACTGTTGTAGGAAATAAATAATAAATTGTAAAGCAAACCAGCATACCAATTAGTATACTAAATAAAAGCTTAAAATAAGTCTTGTAATCTGAATAAGCTAGTACTAGAAGCACACCAAAAGTATATACATACCAGAATACGTACGGTATAATAAACCACTCATTGAAAGGTATTAGCTTGTCTAAGAATATTGTAATATCATATGCCTCAAAAGTATTAAGGTTTAAAAAGAAATAAATACATTGTGCCATAGGGATTAGCAGCATCAACAGTATTCTACAAAAGTATCCTACCCTGCCCTCCCTATTGAGCAAATCACCGTTTATCAAATCTTCACCTCTCAAAATTTTTTACTTATCTCAATATTATACGATTAAATTTATGATTTGTTTGTCGCTTTTTGAAATTAACTTGAATCAATCATACTAGTGCATGCCAGAACTTAAATTCAATCCTATTACACCAATTATTATAAAGCAAATAAAAACTATTTTTCTTAATTCAAATGCGTCTTTAAAAAACAGAAATCCGATAGCTGCTACTAACACTATTCCCACACCTGACCAGATTGCATAAGCAGTTCCTAGTTCTAATTTTTTTTAAAGCTAATGTCAGCATACTTAAGCTTAACATATAGCAAATCAACATAGCCATTGCATATTTTATATTTGTAAACCCTTGTGAAATCTTCATAAGAGTTGTTCCGCAAACTTCAAATAAAATTGCTAGAACTAAATAAACCCAACTCATATAGGACCTCATTTCAAATTATCTGTTACTAAAGCTTTGATGAAAAACAAAGGATAAATGATAAAGTATGCATTAGATAGCCACCAAAGTAGATCAAAGTCAAATCGTAAAGTCCAGAATGAAATAGCTTGTAGTCCCGAACAAAATGTTAAGGCTAGTGAAATCAAGCTGTATTTTTTCCATTTTTCATTTTGCTTATGATATAGGTATAAACTAAAAAGTCCTTCGTGGTCAAAAAAAACATGGAGTAAACCACAAGATTTCATTCGATATCTTGCGTTCCTCCATGCTTTTACTAACACACAAAATTTACTGATAGCTAAATTTTATCTGCATTAAACTTCTTTAAAATTATTATTTAGCAGCTTCTTCAATAGCAACTGCAACTGCAACTGTCATACCAACCATTGGGTTGTTACCAGCTCCGATAAGGCCCATCATTTCAACGTGTGCAGGTACTGATGAAGAACCAGCAAACTGAGCATCTCCATGCATTCTACCCATTGAATCAGTCATGCCGTATGAAGCGGGACCAGCAGCCATATTATCTGGATGCAATGTTCTACCAGTTCCTCCGCCTGAAGCAACTGAGAAGTAGTTCTTGCCATTTTCGTATGACCACTTCTTGTAAGTTCCTGCAACCAAGTGCTGGAATCTTGTTGGGTTAGTTGAGTTACCAGTGATGGATACATCAACATTTTCTTTCTTCATAATAGCAACGCCTTCTAACACGTCATTCGCACCATATACTCTAACTTTTGCCTTATCTCCGTTTGAATAAGCTTTAGTCTTAACAACGTTTAAGGTGTCAGTTGAGAAATCGTAATCAGTTTCAACATATGTGAAGCCGTTAACTCTTGAAATTATGTAAGCAGCATCCTTACCAAGTCCGTTCAAAATAACCTGCAGTGGTTCTTTTCTAACCTTATTAGCTGTCTTTGCTATACCGATAGCACCTTCAGCAGCTGCAAAGGATTCATGACCTGCAAGGAAGCAGAAACATTTAGTTTCTTCTTTTAATAGCATTGCAGCAAGATTTCCGTGGCCTATACCAACCTTTCTTGAATCCGCAACAGATCCAGGAATACAGAAAGCCTGCCATCCGAGTCCTATAGCTTCTGCAGCTTCAGCAGCATTCTTTACATCTTTTTTAAGTGCTATACCGCAACCTAAAATATATGCCCATACCGCATTCTCAAATGCTATTGGCTGTATTCCTCTAACTATAGAATCAACATCTATACCTTTAGCTGTACAGAAATCCTTAACCTCTTCAAGGTTGCTAAATCCGTACTCAGCTAAACATTTTTCTATTTGAGCTATTCTTCTCTCATAACCTTCAAATCTAACCACAGTATTCACCTCTCTCTTTTAATTATTCGTGTCTAGGATCAATTACTTTAACTGCTTCGGCAAATCTTCCATATGTACTTATGTTCTTTTCATAAGCTTCCTTAGGATCTACACCCTTCTTAATCATATCCATCATTTTTCCAAGGTGTACAAACTTATATCCAATAATTTCATTATCTTCATCAAGACCAACATTCAATATGTAACCCTCTGCCATTTCAAGGTATCTAACACCTTTAGCCTTTGTTGCATACATTGTTCCAACCTGTGAACGCAAGCCCTTACCCAAGTCTTCAAGACCTGCACCTATTGGAAGACCACCTTCTGAGAAAGCTGACTGAGTTCTTCCGTAAACTAATTGTTTGAATATTTCTCTCATAGCAACATTTATAGCGTCACAAACAAGGTCAGTATTCAAAGCTTCCAGTATAGTTTTACCTTGCAGGATTTCAGCTGCCATAGCTGCTGAGTGTGTCATACCTGAACATCCGATTGTTTCAACCAGAGACTCCTCAATTATACCGTCCTTTACATTTAAGGTCAGTTTACAAGTTCCCTGCTGAGGTGCACACCAGCCTATAC
>JAEZOA010000128.1 GCA_023441625.1 Bacillota bacterium | reverse complement strand
GGACACGTCATACCCGGCGATCACGATCTGGAGGATCGGGTTGATCTGGAACTGGTGCAGCGGATCCAAGGTCGTCCTCGCTCAGTGTGCGTCGCCGTTGGGGCGCTCGTTGTCATCCTCACGGGTCCGGCGGTAGCCGGGGGCGAACCCGAGCCCGGTAATGGCCCGGTAGACATTCAGAATTCCGGCCGCAGCGCCGAGGAAGAACATGACGATCAATCCCCAGGGCGCCGTTCCGAGCCAGCGGTCGAGCAGAAGCCCGCCACCGACGCCAACGATCATGGCCGCGACCAGCTCGGTCCCGATGCGGAAGGCGATGCCGAGAGGACTCTGCGGCAACCGGTGATATTTCCCCGGGCCGCTCTGCGATTCCTTCCCGTCACGCGCCTTCTTCAGCCGGGCTTCAAGCTCTGCCAGAGAGGGCGGGGGCTTTTCGTCGCTCATATCGCTTCGTTGTCCCCCGTTGGCTCGCAGCCACGCGAAAGCGGCGAGACCATACGGACAGGGCTCAACCCTGTCAAGTCGCAAAACCCATAATACAAGTGCTTGAAAACCCAACGAAACCGCGCCGAAACCTTGGTAATACCGCGGCAAAGGGCACGGTTTCGCTCCCGCTTTCCGTCAGCCGGCAATACGGCTGCCCAGATCCTGGGCCACACGGTCGGCAGTGGTGCCCGCCGGATAGACCCCCAGGAAGCGCCCGTCCGGCCCCATAAGGTAAAGAAAACTGGAGTGATCCATCAAATAATCACCGGGCTTTCCGCCTTCCTGCGGCGCCTTGGCATAGTAGACCCGGTAGGCCTTGGCGGCGGCCTTCACCTGTTCCGGCGTGCCGGTCAGCCCGACCAGATTGGGGTGGAACAGGCCCACATAGTCCTTCAGATGCGCCACCGTGTCGCGCTCCGGATCGACGGAGATGAACATCGGCTGCACCTTGTCCGCCTGCCGGCCCAGCAGATCCATGGCGCGGGCCATGGTGCCCAGCTCCGTCGGGCAGACGTCCGGGCAGTAGGTGTATCCGAAATAGATCAGCAGATACTTGCCGCGGTAATCGGCGTCCGTGACCGTCTTCCCGTCCTGGTCGGTCAGGGTGAACGGACCGCCGATGGGCACGCTGCTCTGCACCGTGCTGGTGGCGTTGTCGACCTGCCACCAGGCGATTCCGGCGGCGATCACGAGCCCCACGGCGGAGGCGGCGGCGATGCGGATGAGTCTGGCTTTCATAGTCGCCTGGAATGGGGCGGCGCGCGGCCCAGGTCAAGGGGGCATCGCGCGCGCCGTCCCGTTTCCGCCGGACGGAATGTCCGGTCAGGCCGCGCGCCGTGCCGTCCCGGTGGCCGTGGCGTCTCCGCCGCGCCCCTCCAGATGGTCGCCGATGCGCTTGTCGAAGCGCTGGATGTGGCCGGTCAGCCAATCGCGGAACAGGGCCAGCAGGTCGTCGCCGACCCGCTCCTCTCCGGCTTCGAAACGCTGCTTCAGCTCCGCCACGCGCTTGCGCAGGGCGTCGTGCTGCGCCTTGTGCTGCACGAAGTCTGGGTAGTTGGACTGCTCCATCACCCGCTCCTCCTGCTCGAAATGCAGGATGGTGTAGGCGACGAGCTGGTTGATGCCCGCCCCGATGGCGTGTGGCACCTCGCCGGCCCGGATGCGCCGCGCCGCCCGGTTGATCAGCGCGACCAGGATCATGTGGTCGTTGTCGATGTCCTCCTGCCCGACGGCCAGAGTGTCGCTCCAGGGCATGAAGACGTCCTCACCGGCGGGGGCGAAGAGGGAGGCCAACTCCGCCGTGTTGATCGCTTCCACGTTGACCAGGAAGGCGTCGACGAGGCTGCGCAGCGACCCGGCCTGCTGTGCCAGGCTTTCCGCGGCGTCGAGCAGGCTGTTGGCCGCCTTCTCCGTCTCCAGGGCGGAGGCGGAAACCTCGTCGATGCTGGTGGAAACCTGCTGCGTGCCCTGCGCCGCCTCTCCGGCGCTGCGGGCGATCTCGCCGGTGGCGGCGCCCTGCTGCTGCACGGCGGCGGCGATGGAGGTGCCGATTTCGTCGCTTTGGGCGATGATGCCGGCGATCTCGCGGATGGCGCTGACGGCGCCCTGGGACGCCTGCTGAACCTCCGAGATCTGGGCCGCGATCTCCTCCGTCGCCTTGGCGGTCTGGCCGGCGAGGTTCTTCACCTCGCCCGCCACGACGGCGAATCCCTTGCCCATCTCGCCGGCCCGCGCCGCCTCGATGGTGGCGTTCAGGGCGAGAAGGTTGGTCTGGCTGGCGATGCTGGTGATGAGGTCGGCGACCTCGGTGATCTTCTGCGTCGCGTGGCCCAGCCCGTCGATGCGGTCGCTGGCCAGACGGGAGGCGTTCACCGCCTTCATGGAGATGTGCGAGGAGGTGGCGACCTGCGTGCCGATCTCCGCGATGGCGCTGCTCAGTTCCTCGGCGGCGGATGCGACGGTCTGCACGTTCACCGACGCCTGCTGCGACGCCCCGGCGACCGACGCCGCCTCGCGCATGTTGCGGTCGGCGGTGTCCGACAGGGAGCGCGCCGTGTTCTCCAGCGCCTGCACCGCCTGCCCGACCGTGCCGACCATGGCGCTGACCGTGGCGTCGAACCGTTCCGTCAGCCGCTCCAGCGCACGGGCGCGCTGTCCGGTCACGCGGTGTTCCACCTGCTGGCGCTCCCAATGGTGCTGCAGGTCGATCTGGTTCTTGCGGAAGATCTCCACGGTGCGGGCCATGACGCCGATCTCGTCGCCGCGGTCCGTGCCGTCCACGGTCACCGCCGTGTCGCCGTTGGCGAGCGTCTGCATCACGCCGGTCATGGTGCGCAGCGGGCGGACGATGGCCCGGCTGACCAGCAGGGCGATGCCCGTCGCCACGATGCCGATCAGCAGCCCCAGCCCGCCCAGGAACAGCGCGGCCTCGCGGAAGGCCGCATCCACGTCGTCCACATAGATGCCCGACCCGATCAGCCAGCCCCAGGTTTCCGAGCCGCGGATATAGGAGATCTTCGGCACGGGGTTGGCGTTGCCCGGCTTCGGCCACAGGTAATCGACGAATCCGCCCTCCGGCCCGACGCGGGCCATTTCGATGAACAGCAGCTTCCCGTTCGGGTCGGTGGTGCGGGACTGGTCCTGCCCGTCCATCTCCGGCCGGATCGGGTGCATGATCATGCGCGGCGTCCGGTCGATGATGAAGAAATACTCCACTCCGGAGTAGCGCAGCCGGCGCAGCGCGTCCTTGGCCGCCGACTGGGCGGCGTCGCGGGTCAGGGTGCCCTTGCGTTCCATATCCTCGTAGTGGGCGACGAGGCTGTGCGCGACCTCCACCACACTGCGGGTCTTGTCCTGGCGATCCTTCATCATCTCGGCGCGCAGGCCGGACAGGCTGACGGCGGCGATCAGGGCGAGCCCGACCGCCGCCGCGCCCAGGATGACGGAGATCTTTCCCTTGATGCTGATGCGCTCGAACACCTGACGTTCCTCCGATTTCTTTTTCCGGCGCTGCCACGCCGTCTCCGGCAGGGATCGCTGCCCTTTCGGACAATCTGCTAAATTTTTTGTTACTTTTGCTCCGAAGGTCTGATCGTCGTCAAGGCGGATCAACCGAAAGTGAGAAAACGTCGCGGGCAAATGCTGAAATTTAAGGCAGCAAAACTTTATGCAGCGCACAAAAAAGGGAGGCCCGTGGGCCTCCCGCTGTTGCGAATGAGCGTGTGAATGCCGCAGGCCGGTGCCGTCTGCCGGCCGATGTCCTCAGAGCACGGTCAGCATGCTGGCGACCAGGGGGTGGCGGACGATGTCGGTGTCGGTCAGGCGGACGACGTCGATCCCCTCCACCGCCTCCAGCCGGCGCGCGATGTCGGCAAGGCCCGACAGGTTGTCCAGCAGGTCCGTCTGGTCGGGGTCGCCGGTCAGCACCATGGTGGAATGCCAGCCGAGCCGGGTCAGCAGCATCTTGATCTGGGCGTAGGTGCAGTTCTGCGCCTCGTCGATAACTTGCCCCTATTGCAAACCCCCTGATTGGCCGCCGAAGGCGGCCTTCCTGAGCTGTCCAGTGGCTGGGATTTATCGTCTATCAGCCCCTATCCCCTCCCTGTCTATAAATGAACGAACGGTCGTTAAGTTATTGAAAAATATGCAATTTGTCTGGGTTGGCGGCAGTGTCTCTTTGTGAGAATTCATTCTCGAGCAGGAGGGCGCATGAGGCCGATCGGAACCCGCGCGGATGAGCCGCAAACCTTTTCAATCTTCAATGTCATTGTGAAGGGCGGGATCCTACCGATGCTGATAGTCGACGACTTGGACGGTCGGCCCCAGTTAGTGGTCGAGGCTGCCGACTTCGCGCGCAGCCTCATGCGGAAGGGGCTGTCCCTGTCGCGAGTGCGGTCGGCCGTGCACACCATCGGCCTTCTTCACGATCATCTGCTCCATTGCGAGGCCGACCGGGTCCGTCCGGAGGATCTCCCCGGCGTCGTCCAGCGATTCCTTGTCAATCGGTTGCGCGGGACGATCGACAAGGACGGTTCCGATCCGAGTGGCCTCTACTGGAGCAAGGTGCGGTGGGCGGCGGTCAAGCGCGATCGTTCGCACCTGCGCGCCTATTCAGACTTCTGCGCTCGACACTACCGGCACTTTCCCCTTATCCCGAAGTGCGAACCGGTGAGTTTTGTCCTCAACGACGCCGCGTTCAAGTCGTTGGGGGACGAGTTCACGAAGCGGCGTTCCGAAATCGCCAACGGCGGCCGCTCGGAACTGCTGGCCCACTTGGTGCCCCGCAGGCGGGCGAACCCGGTCTTGGGCGTTGGGGTCCGAGCGCCAAGCCTCCGGCTCCGGGGCAACCGCGCCAATCATCAGCACGTTCCCCTGGAGAAGATCCCCGAATTCATCCTTCGAACTCCGAGCGTCGTCCAACGGATGATTTTCATTCAGGCGGCCTATGGTGGCCCCCGGCCTGCCGAGCAGCTGAACCAATGGACGGACGACATCTTGCCTGGAACCTTCCGGAAGGCCCTCTTTCCCGACGACGAGCCTTCGGACTGGCCGCTCGTCGTGCTCGCACATCCGACGGAGTCGAACTGGACCGGACGGATCAGCGACGGTTCGATGACGCGGCAGGAGTTCCTGTGGCAGCGGTACGGTCTGCTGCCTCGGGCCATCGAAGAGGTCGGACCGTCCACCTACGCCGGTTGGAAAGGAATGGCGATCGAAAACGAGGAGCGGGTGATCTCACAAGTCTACTGGATCAGCGATTTCTGGGCGAAGCAATTCTACGCCCATTACGAGTACTTGCTGAAGGTTATTCGTCCGAAAATTCCGGTCTCAATACGGCGGAGTCACCCGTACCTCTACATCAACGACAGCCCCAAAACTCCCTTCTACGGCCATGCCATGAAGATGAGCAACCTGAAGAAGGCGACGGAACGGGCCTTCGCGAGAGTTGGTCTTGAGCCGTACCAGTTCAGCAACAGCATCTACGGGTTGCGGCATTCGTACATGAAAATGTGCCGAATGCTGGGCCTCGATCCCGAGGAACGGCAGCAGGTGATGCGGCACCTGTGCATCGAGAGTCATGAGGCTTACGGGCAATGGACTTCGGGCGAACTCAATGCAAACCTCAGGAGGCTTCTCAAGTGAACGCTTCGACTGCGCTTGAGCGGGTGTCCGATTGTTCCGGCGTACGGGAATTCCGGGATGACGCCGGTGGCCGCACACACCTGAACGTCGGCGAGGACCGCTTTGTGCTCCTGCGCGAACCGGACCTCGACGAGCTAGACCGTCTCCTGGTCGGGTTCAAGGCGCGCCTGCACCGCGCCGTTGTCGCCTACTTGGCGCGGACCCAGGGCTTCGCGCGCGCGGACAGCGAGGGGGAGCACACGTACCTGTTCGCGATGTTCAGGGGCGTCATGGGGCGGCCGAATGCCCCGCGCAAGCTGAACCACGAGTTCGTCACGCTGCCCATCGTGCGCGAGGTTCTCGCGGCGGACGGCCTTCCGGTGCCCAAGGGGGATGTTTCCGAGTACGTGGCGATGCTGCGGTCTCTGCCCGTCGACCGCCAGCAGCGCCTTGTTAACCAGTTCCTCGGGCCTGACCTCGATACGATGATCTCCCGTCTCACGTGGGACGGCCGGACACGCCTTGCCGAGGTCAGGACCATCAATTCGGCACGTGCGGAGGCGGAGAACGCCGTCGATTTCCTCCACCGCATCGCGGGCTTCGCTCTCAGGTACATGGTCTCGGTCAAGCGGGTGAAGGGGACCCGACGGGAGGGGCGTCGCGGCGATTCCGACAACTACGATGTTGCCACTGTGCTGCTCCTGCTGGCGTGGCTTCGCAGGCACGGCGTTATCCTGTTCCCGGCCCAGCACCTCGACACGCGCCTGTTCGGTCTGTTCAGCCTGTCTTGGTCGGGCGCCGCCCGCGTCGCCGAGGTCGTGCCGCTGTACCTCAACGATGCCGAAGCAGAGCTCTACGAGTACCTGTACACCGAACTGGAGGCGGGCTCGGCCTTTGAGCAGGCAAAGGCGGCAGGCAAGAAGGGCAAGGGTGGGCGCCGGAGGTCAGCGTCCGTTGAGGGGGCGAGCGACGGCGGATCGGACGATGCGATGGGGGGGGCCGCCTCTCCGGCCGACGGCGCCGAGGCCAAAGCAGGCAACGCAGCGGAGGCCCAAGAACGGCGGGCATACGACAACGGAGCCCGACTCGGAACCATGCGGTCGATGCTTGCCAACGTGTTCATGAAGTCCAACATGACGCGGATCGGTCCGACCCTCCGCGACCTCATGGATGCTGAGTGCGAGAAACTCGCTGAGCGAGGCCACAACGGCATCATCGCGCGGCATCTCCTCTCCGACGCCTTCCGGGTGATCCAGAACCGCTACCATGACGTGGTCGGGGCCGAGCCGCTCGTCGGGACCAAGCGCCGTATCGTCCGCGCGAAGGACGAGCACCTCTTCCTGTGGGCCAAGGATGCGACCGTCCGGCGTCCGATTCTATTGCGCGGCTACACCCACGATGCAAGAGTTGCCTACTGGGCCGATGTTATGGATGAGGCGATCCGCGCGGACGCGGAAACGACCCTGCGCCAGGGTGTGCGCAACCTAGTCAGCCATGTGCACCACTTCCTGCGGTTCGTCCGGCAGACGCCGAGTTTCCCCGCAGACATCCTGCTCGTCGTCCCGTCTCAGCACATCAACGACGGACGCGCCCCCGAGAAGAGCAAGTGCCTGCGGGCCTACCTTGCGCGGTCAAGTCTGAAGGTCTCGGTCAAGAACCAGGTTCTCAACCACCTGTCGCTGATGCTCCGCGCTTACATCAAGCGTAAGGGCCTACCAATTGACAACCCGGTCGATTACTCCGCCGATAAGTTTAAGGAGCTCAGGCGCCGTGGCAAGACCGAGCGCCCGTACATCGGTCGCAACCACCTCGTCGCCATCCGGGATCTGAACGCCGCCGACGACTTCGCCCTGTCGCGCTCGCTCCAGAGCCACACGCGCCGGGTCTGGGATCCCGACAAGAAGCAGTGGGTCCACGTCTGGTGGTCGGGCGTCGGGATCTTCTTCGACTTCCTGCTGTCGGTGCCGTTGCGCAGCTTCGCCCGCTTCGTGGACTCGGGCGAGGGCGACGAGTACCTCGTCGACCCGGTTGCGGTCCAGGACATGATCCCGAACCCCGCACCCTGGACTGAGCGGGGACGGCAGGAGGGCATCTTCTACGTCGAGTGGCCCGACGCGGACGCCGAGGACGACAAGACGGAGGCAGTGGCGGAGGACGGCGCCGGGGGTGAGGACGGCGAGGACGCATCGCATGAGAGCGCCCACGCTCCCTTCATCGGACTCTACATCAACACAAACAAGACGGGCACCGACGAGAACGGCGGCTTCCGGATCCCGTGGTGCCCGGACAACGTGAAGTCCAACCTCGCGCGGCTCCTTGACTGGCAGCGGAAGTTCAATCCCATCCAGCGTCCGATCCCCTGCCTCGAACGCGGGACCTACGAAGCGCTGAAGAAGGCAGGGCAGGATCTCACGATCGAGGCGCGCACCAAGTCGTTCCCGCTGTTCCGCGACCCGGCCAACGACGACAACTGGCCCATCTCGAAGGCGGTGATCGACGCCTACTGGGGTGAACTCCTCTGGGCCTATCAGCAGACGCTCGGCACCACGAAGAAGCGCCAGCGTCAGTTTGCGCGCGTCGTCGAGAAGGACGGTCGCCCCGTCAAGGTGCCCCTCATCGACATCCACACCCTTCGCGTCAGCGGCATCTCGTCCCTGATCGAGATGGGCGTGCCGCCGGACATCGTGCAGCAGGTCGTCGGGCACTACACGCTCGTGATGACGCTGTACTACTCGAAGCAGCGGGCTTCGCGCGTCAACCGCATCCTGCGCCAGAAGATCGCGGAGAGCCGCTTCGACCCGGTGAAGATCGAGCACCTGGAGGACGCGGCGGAGTTCGAGGACCTGCTGCAATGGCTGATCAACAACCGGCCGGAGGAGGACGCGGTCGGCCTCGGCATGTACCGCGAGCGGTTCGGCCGTGGCGACGGTTCGGTCCACGTCATGGAGCACGGCGTCTGCCCCGGCGGCCGCTGCGACACTGGCGGCGAGTTCATCACGTCGGCCAACACGCACGGCCCCGTGCCGCCGTTCGCCTGTCCGTTGTGCCGCTACCGGCTCACCGGCCCGATGTTCCTCGTCGGGCTGGTCCACAACGGCAACCGGCTCATGCTCCAGTACCGGCGGGTCGGCGAGGAGATCGCCCGGGTCAACGCGGAACTCGCCGCCTTCCTCGAGGAGCATCCCGACGACGACGCGCCGGAACTCGAGTCAACCCTGGAGATGCTGTACCGCGTGGCCGAGCCGCTGGCCTTGCAGTGGTTCGCGGAGCGCCGCTACGTCGAGGTCGCCAAGACCATGATGGCCGAGTACATTGTGGCTCCGCAGGGCCGCGGGACGCTGCCCGCACTGGTCACTGGCCTCAATCCCGGGGAGATTGAGGTCACCATTGAGGAGCGGCCCGCCTTCGTGCTGCTCCAGGACCTTGTAGAGGGCGCGGCCATCCTGCCGGGGGTCCGCGCCCATGTCGGCGAAGCGGTTCGGGACCATCGCGAGTTCCTGAACCAAGTACTTGCGGCGAGCGACCTGGAGCCGTTCCTGCTGCGGGTGCCGGTGGCCACGGCCCGAGAGGAGGCCGCCAGGGTACTCGGCGCCGCCATCGTCGACCTGCTGTCCGATCGCGAGATCGTCGCCGTGGCGGAGGGCAAGCTCGCGTTGGGCGACGCCGAGCCGCTGATCGCCGACCTCGCCAAGGAGATGACCGATCAGGTTCGGGCGACGAAAACCATTGACGTCTCCGCCCTGCTGACGCTGCGGCGCATCGCCGACAAGGCCGAAAGGGTCCTCGCCGGACCTGGCATGAACGGGGCGCTCGATGGCGAGGTCCTGGTGCCCGGCGAATAGGGAGGGGCACCATGGAAGGATTGCCGTCGGCCGTCGGTGTGGTCACAGCCGAGAGTTCGGCGCCGGAGATCGCGGACTTTCTGCGCGAGCGATGGCAGGGCGACGGGCAGCGTCTTGCGACACTCCAGAACGTCATGGACGCCTGCGACGCGCTCGCCGGTGTGCGGGGCAAGGCCGCGGACCTGACCTTCGCCGCCATCGAACGGTGGGTGAAGGCGCACCGCGGCCCGAAGGCGCACCCCAAGGCCAACCACATCACCAACTCGAAGTACGAGGACGGTCTCAGCTATTGGCACTACATCGACGCCAGGAAGCGTGACCTCGAGCCGCGGCAGTCGAAGCGGTCCACCTTTGATCTGGTCGAGGGCATTGACGATCCGGACCAGCGGAACCGGATGCGGGGCATGCTCAACGAGCTCATCGTGCTGCGCAAGAAGCACGAGCGTGCCAAGGAGCTCTTTCGGATCCTGAAGCCGGGCGCCGACATCGACGAGGTTCTGGACCGCTGGAAGGGGGGCAAGCCGATGTCGATCCCGGCGCCGGGTACGGCGGTCCGGCCGGAGCAGATCAAGGCCCTCGAGGCGACGATCAGGTCGCTCACTGACACCAAGGGCCTCGACCGCTGCTTGCTCGTGTTCGACGGGTCGAAGGTGGTGCGCAAGGGGACTGGCGACATTCTGGTCAGGCCCGGCGTGGTGGACGGCCTGCTCTCCCTGCACCGGGCGCTCGTCGGCGAACCGGACCCTAAGGACGAGGACACGGATGGCCAAGTCCCCAAAGCATGAGACGCTCGCTCCTCTCATCGACGCCTTCCTCGAGCGTGTGAAGCGGGGAGAGGCAGAGTTCCCGCTGGAGGACAACGGCACCATCAGCAAGTCCAAGCTGATGCTGGCGATCGGCTGCCTAAAACACGACCGGCAGTATCTCGCGCCTGGGAACCCAAACGCCCCGTTCCTTGTGCCGCAGATCGACGCGGTGGCCCGCTCACTAGATCTTCCCCCCATGGGAGCTGCTGGCGACGGCGCCGAAGCTGTTGACGAGGAGATTGCCTCGAAGCGACGGGTGAAGGAACTCGGCGGTCGGCTCAAGGAACGTGACGACTCCCTCTTGGAGGCGCTCGCCCGCGCCAAGGCGGCCGAAGAACGCGCAGCATACTGGGAGGCGCGCTTCCGGGAGGTCCAGCAGACAGGAGTGCTCCAGCGGCTGAACTCCAAGGTCGAGGAGCCTTAATGGACGCGGTCACCTTCGCGGTCGAGCGGGTTGTCCACCAGGAGGCCTGGGGGGTCATCGTCCGTGGCCCGGACGTTGGCATCGGTTCCGAGCCTGAAGAGCATCCTGTGACGATTCGGATGACGCGCCGGTCCTATCGCGCGCCGCCGGTGGTGGGGGAGGTGTGGTCGGCCGAAGGGGTGTGGAAGCGGACCCAGTACGGTGTCCAGCTGGTGGCTGAAACGGCCGTCCGGGTTCAACCCTCCGGCAGGTGGGTCGTTCCCTTCTTCCAGGCCCGCATCGACGGCATTGGACCGGAACGAGCGAGGCGTCTGCGCGAACATTTCGGCGATGGTCTGATCGATGTGCTCGACCTGCCGGACGCCGATGCGGTCGGACTGCTTGCACCGATGTTGGCGCCGCGGCATCCCCGACTCGGGACGTGCTTGGCGAAGGCCATGCTCGATGCATGGCGGGAGGTCTGCGAAGAAGCGCGCACGCTGGCTTGGCTTGACGGTCTCGGCATCACCAACCGTAGGATCTGCAACCGGCTGTTCGCGCTCTTCAAAGACCGCCTCCGCCCAACCCTGGAGGAGAACCCCTACCTGCTGGTCTCCTTGTTCGAGCGGTGGGCGGCCGTCGACTTGATAGGGCTGCGGGTGCTCGCCGTAGAACCTGGGGCTGCGCGACCCGAGCACGACCGCAGAAGGTTGCTCGGGGCCGTCGACAGCGCCGTCAAGGATGCGGTCCGCCGCGGGCACACCGCACTCGAAGATGACACCCTGCGTCGGGAGGTCGCTGCCCGGCTTGGCGCTCGAGGCCCGCTGGTCAAACGGGCATTGGCGATCGGCAAGGTCAACCACGCCATTGTGCGCGGCAGCGGGGAGAAGTGGAGGGCTCCAGGCTGCGCCTTCCTTGAGGATGGCATCGCCGCGCGCTTCGGGGCGATGATGGCTGAGGGCTGGCGTAGCACGGTTCCAAAGCCGACCGTCGCGCGCGTCGTCCAGGAGATTGCCGCCTACGAACAGGCCGCAGGCGAAGTGGCCATGGGGATCTCCCTTACCCCCGAGCAAAGGGGGGCCGTTCTCCACGCAACCACCCACCAGCTCTCGGTGCTCACCGGCGGTGCGGGAACGGGGAAGACGAGCACCGTCGGGGCGATCTGCCATGTCTGGACCGCGCTGGGCGGCAGCGTGGTGCTGACCGCGCTTGCCGGGAAGGCCGTGCTCAACCTCGGCAGCAAGACCGATGGACGATACCCGGCTCGCACCATCGTGCGTCTCCTGAAGGAAATCCGGCATCCTTTCTCCCAGCAGATCAAGGGCGTCGACCTGGACAACCGCACGCTTCTCGTGGTCGACGAAGCCAGCATGGTCGATGTCGGTCAGTGGCATGCGCTGCTCGAGGTGCTGCCCGAAGGCGCTCACCTGCTCGCGGTCGGCGACCCGAACCAGCTACCGCCGATCGGCCCCGGCCTCGTGTTCGAACGGCTGGTCAGCGTCGACACCCTGACCACCCGACTCGAAGCAGTGCACCGTCAGAATGAAGCATCCGGTATTCCTGCCGTGGCGCGGAGCATCCGCGAGCGCGTTCTTCCCGACCTACCCACGCTCCTGCCAAAGCGTGACGGTGTCTTCCTTGTGGAGGCCGAGGACGAGGGGCTCCAAGCGGCCGTGGCCGACGTTGTCGAGCAGCTTGGCGGCTTCCCTCTCAGCGGCAGCCATCTACAGATCATCGTGCCGACCAACGGCGGACACCCGGCCAGCGTCGAGGAACTGAACGACCTCTTTCACCGGCGGCGGGTGGACACGCTGGTGCGGGCGGGCCGCAATCCGGGAGTCCTGCGCGCCGCCTTCGGCCGCTCCTTCGTCGTCGGCGATCCCGTCATCCATCTCCGGAACGACTATGCCCGCGGGCTCTGTAACGGCACGCTCGGCCGCGTCCGGGAGGTCAGGGAGGATGCTGGCGCGCTGCTCATCGACTTCTTCGGCGAAGAGCACCTTCTGACCGAGGACGACACGGTCGACGTGGCGTTGGCCTATGCGGTGACGGCCCACAAGGCACAGGGCAGTTCGGCAGAAACGGTCGTGATCCCCGTGTACGACTCCCGCGTCTTGGACCGGACTTGGCTCTACACCGCGGTGACCAGGGCCGAACGTCGAGCGGTTCTGGTCGGGCGCCGCGACTTGATCGAGGCGGCGCTGACCCGTCCTTCAGCCTCTGACCGCCGGGTCACCGACTTCCGGCTGCTGTCCTATGAACCGCCGACTTTCCAAGATCCACTGAGGAAGCGACATGACCAAGCGTCTACACGACATTCCGACCGAAGAATTCCCGCTGAGCTGGGAAAGATACAGCGCTCTCTATGACTCTATTGACGGTGCGGCCAAGGGCTTTTTCACATATGGCCACGCTGATCTCGCTCAGAAGATGGAAGTCGTCCGAGCGGCGCTCTACGATGCTTGGAATGCGGTTCAGGACAAAGAGCGTGACGAGGCGAAGGAGCTTGGTTTGCCCCGCATCGGCGCTTAGCCAGCTAAGCGAAGTCGAGGCCCAACCGGGAGCATCCGTGTAATGTTCGACGATTCAAATTTTGAGTGTTCAGGGTGCTCTATAGATAAAGTGGCCGATGGGCTGTATGAGCGAGAATGATGCTTGGCATTCCTTGCTGATGCTTTGCGTGCTGGTAACCGGGATTCAGAATGCATGTTGAATGAGGTGAGCTTGGTGTACCCAGATGTCTGGGGAAGGACCACGGGATCCTTCCGCGATGCGTTGCTCGAGGGACATGAGGACCTTCAGCGCCGTGCGATCGGGGGCTCGTGCAGCGCGCGTTGCCCCTGACCGTTGGAGGGTCCCCCGAGCACCTGATGGTCTCTCGGTCGAAGACCGAGTGATGCGGCTCCAGTGCCCGTCCTGACTGTCGGAGCCTGCCCCCTCGCGAGAGGACCGGGCTGCACGAGGACGGGGGCACGTCAAGGCTGCGCAGCACCGCGCTTGCGCGGCGGGCCTTCAGGCCCGGCCTTGATGGGCCATCGTCCTCGTGCGAGAACGGGCCGCGAGGGGGCAGGCTCCGACGGTCAGGGCGCTGGACGGCGTAGACGTGCCGTAAACTGGTTTGCCGAGCTGCTGATGCAACCCTAGCCGAACAGCAGCAAGGCCTATCTTGCTAGGTCCATTAAGGGGGGCGTTGTTAGTAAATCTCAGTTGTATCGTCATCGTCGTCTTTTGGCTTATTGTGTTCAATCAGATAACGAGCCGCAGGCGTAATTAACTGTGGCCATTGATTGTGGCCCATATTGTTGCTGTCGGTATATCCTTCTGATCTTCTTATGTATTCGTTAAACGCTGGGCTTGTCATCGTGTGCTTTACCATTTCAAAGAATGGTTCTTCACCGTAGTCGCTCATAGCTTGGTTGCAAGATGATACTACAAGTCTAACATTGAATGCATTATAGCTCATGGTCGAGTTTATTCGGTCGAGCGACGGTATGAACGGTCTTCTATTGGTTGTTGGGGCTCTGTGATAAAAATTGAATGGAGTAGAGGTTAGTTCGCATTTTCCTTGTGCGCGAAAAACTATTCGCCAGAAATCATCTAAGCTAAGGCTCCACTGTATTCGCCTCCTTGGTGCACTGTTCTCGTGGCGCCGGTACGCTTTCATGTATTCGTCGAACCAAAGGTGCGGATCTTCCGGATGGAAGCTTTGTAACTGCTGAGCAATTTCTTGCTTGTATAATGTGTCCCGCGCCATAGTTAAACCTCAATCGTGTTGGGGCTTCTGTCCTAACAGGATTTGGTTTTCCCAAACATCTGCTGCGACGTTGAAGCCGATTCGGTTTGTTTCACGTGATGCATCTGAGTAGAGGTAATCTTTGTAAACGCCATCACAGCCTTGGGTGCCCGACGAAGTCGAATTGAAGACGTTGGTTAGAGCTTTAGAGCAGCCTCAACCGCATCCTCAACGGTCGCGACCGGCTTTGCTTTGATTTTCCCGGTCGTCTTGGTCATTGACCACACGGTGAAACCAGAGGGGCTCAGCTGCTGCATCTGGTCGTTCCAGCGCCCGGTGGAGATGAAGCGGACCAGGACCTTTCGCTGTCCCTTCTCGTCCTGAATGCTCAGCAGCTTCTTCCCCGCGTCCTTCTGAAGGAGGTGGCCGCCTTTCGGGTCGATCGCGAACACCAACCCATCCTTCCAGACCAGGAAGTCAGGGAAGAACCGCCTAGTGTCCCCCTTGTCCAACAACGGGATCGAGTAGCCGCCGTTCACTGGGTTTCTTGCCCAATCCAGACCGGTGTCGTCGATGGCCTCAGCGACGGCGAGTTCCAGACCATTCAGGTCGTAGCAAGCGTGCAGGGCGTTCTTGAAGGGAGCCGCCTTAGCGGGGTTCACCAGCACCGGTCCAACCGCGTACGGGTTCTCCTCCTCGAAGACGAGGCCGCTGTTGGCGAGGTAGATGTCGACCAGGTTCTCCGCGTCACCGCGCAGCGTCGCCGCGGCCTTGCTGGTGATCTCTACGCGGGCATTGAAGCGCGGGTCCGCCCAATTGATAGCCCCGGCCGTCAGGGGGAACAGCCCAAGGATCTCGCGGCGCATGATCCAGCGCGCCATCACCCGGTTGGAGTGTGGTGTGTCGAGAACCAGCACCGTGGCCTTGGACCCGGCACCGATGGCCTGCACTGCCCTTTGCACCTCGCCCTTGCCGACCGTGTTGGTCGTGTCGGCGCGGTAATCGTGGAGGTCTGCAATGGCTTGGTCCAACGGCTCCTCAGCCTCGGCGACATCGAGGTGGATCTCAGGGACGGTCAGGACCTTCTTGGGCGTCTGATGGGCCCGTTGCCGGTCCTTCGCGTCGCTGTATCCCTCGACCTTCACCTCAGGCATCTCGGCGCCGAGCTTGTCCTGAACCATCTTCAGGATCTTGGGAAACTCCTGCTTGTTGTCGACGCGGATGAAGAAGGTCGCCGTGTTGAGATCCGGGTCGGGGTAGTGTTTGGCGCCGGGCTGCCGCAGCGCACGTCCGATGACCTGCTCAACCTGCACGCCCGAGCCCATCGACTTGTCGATGTAGGCGAAGCAGCAGGCGGGGTCGTCCCAGCCCTCCTGGAGGGACTGGTTGAAAATGATATGCTTGTAGTTCCCGGCCGAGAATGCAGCGAAGTCCTGGTCACCGCCAGAGAAGAGCTTGAAGTCCCCCGGGGGCGGGTGGTCCTGCCGGTCGAACTTGAGGTCGCAGTAGACGGCGATGATCGCGGGGTCGACCTTCTTGTGCTCGACCAGATAGCGCCAAATCAGGATCGGCGGCGCCTTGCGCTCGTTGAAGGGCTTGGAGGGGAGATCCGCGGTGCCGTCCTCCTGGTTGATGTTCGTCCGCGAGACGTAGATGGCCTTGGGCTCGTAACCGGCCTGAAGGTCACGCGCCTTCTGGGTCGCGACGTCCATCGCCTGAATCATGTCGTCGAGCATGGTCTCCATGATCGACGTGTAGCCCCCCAAAACGATTTCTCGCTTCACCAAGCCCGCCTCGACGACGGCCTTGCTGCTGACCGCGGTGACCAGGCAGCGCAGCGTCCGGTCCTTGGTGTCTTCCTGGGCGATGTCGCTCCAGCCGTCGTCCTTGAGGCGGTCGATCATCTTGCCGAGCTTGCCCGGCGTGCGCATCGTGGCACTGGCGACCAGGATGGCGTCGGGTTCCAGCTCGAGCAGCAGGTCGGTCTGCTGGTCGGAGAGGTTGTGGCCCTCGTCGTAGACGATGATGAGCGGCCGCCTCGGACCGCCAGACGTCGTCTTGCGTACCGTCAACGCGGTCCAGAGCGAGGTGTTGCCGTCGTCCTCCTTGACCTGGTGGACACTGAGGGTGCCGTCGCTCTTGCCCTTCTGGTTGAACGTTCCGACGGTTGCCAGAGCCAGGAAGGCTGTGGTGCCGTCCGCGATGGCCTCAGGGGTGAGCTCGCCGAGATAGCCAACATTGAACGGGTCGATGAGGTGGTTGTACTTCCCACCCGGCTCGAAGTTCGCGTAGGTCTGGTCGACCACGGCCTTGGCTTTGGAGATCCACAGCACGATGGGCTGGACGGGCATCATCGCCCGGATCTGCCCGACGGCATCGGCGAGGATTGGCGTCTTGCCCGCGCCGGTTAGCGCCGATAACGCCTGGTAGAAGGGAA
>JAEZOA010000119.1 GCA_023441625.1 Bacillota bacterium | reverse complement strand
TCTAGGCGTACAAGATTTCGAATTCCCCCCAGAAATTTATTGCGTTTTTACAGTTTATTACATATGCATGCTTAATACTTAGCATGCTTGAAGCTATTTGCCATGAAATGGTTTTCGAAAATACTCTAGAACCGCTTGCGAAGCCATGCTTAAAGAATCTCCGAGGTGGCTTTAAAGCATCTGACGGAGTGTCTTCGCAGCAACTTGCAGAGCCAGAGCAGTAAGGGAATACGATATAGATATTATCGTATTCCCTTACTGCCCTGTAAGTAACTCTTTAGAGCCTTTTGAGAAATCACATGCGCAAAAATACATTTTTGTACAGTCAAATTGCCAAGGTTGACAGTGAGTAACTTACAGTTTACTGCTTTTCTAACATATCAATATAATTTGTTAGTTTACCTTGCAAATACTGTATTATTTTTTCGATACTTATATCTTTTATGATGTAAACTCAAAAACATTAGCTTGCCTTTTAATTGCAAGATTAATCAAATTAATATCTTTGCCTGATGCATCAAGTATTGAACAAGGTTTATAAGGTGCCACAACAAGATCTGGCCTATAAGTTAGAAAACCTTGTGAACTCATATTATAATTGGGAAATATAGATTTTAAAGAACCCTCATAATCTAAATTTCTTGATTGCCTATTTTTCCAGAATCATTTATTTTTAGCAATAACTGCTTCTATACCATCGTTATATGTCTTTATTACTGAAGATTCATCCACTTTAAACACCACCATTCAACCTTTGATACTCTTATATTGGTTGAATAGGGGGCTTTTCATTGATAAAATGTTTCCAATAGCTTTATATTAATTTGTCAACTGCTGAGCAGTAACAAAGATATTAGTTTATTAGTTTGAGATTTCCCCTTCTGAAGAATAAACTATAGTTGGCTTTTGATTTTTCCCAGTGATGCAATACACGGATTTTGATTCGTCGAAATAATACAAGGTCTGATCAAAAATCTGAAAGTTAGTCACTCCTGATATTTCCATATCAACGTGTCCATCAAGCAATGAAAAAGACTGCATTAATCCAGTACTATCCAAAGCTACGATTTCATCATCCCCAAACATCTGGATAAGCTTATACTCACCATTTTTTATGTAGGAAAGTTCCTTAGTATTTATATTATATGAGCATATTTTATTTTTTCGAGAGGAATTTATAAATATAAGGGTATTATCCTTCTTTATGTATATTAGTGATTTTAATTTCACGTCAGATAGTAACCTCTGTTTATTTTTCCCGTCAAGGCTAATTGAATAAAGCTCCTTGCCATTATTATAAAATATACCATTGTCGTGCAAGGTGAATTCTTCTACCGGTTCTTCAGCAAGCATAGTGATTTTTGAATTTTTAATATTAATTTTATAAAGATTTCCCCCTCGTAAATTTGTGGCATATATCCATTCTTCGAAAACTATAAATGGGTAGTAACTCTTTTTTGAAATCTGTCTGAAAAACTTACCATCTAATGATTGGACAACAAGCCCTCTTCTATTTTTCTCACTACTGCTCGCATTATAAAATAAATACCCATCGACTACATTGATATATCCAAACTCAGGGTCGATGTTCTGCAACACTACAGACTCTCCAGTTTTTCTGCTTATTTCTATGACAACGTCTTTTAGTGGAAGATATATGTATTCGTCTGTGCTTGCCATTAGGCCTCCCTGACAAACGTTTTCTGATGTATTACCAAACATTCCCGTAAAATCTTTATTGTAAAAGTCAGACTTTTGGCATCCTGATAATGAAATAAATGTGACAATTACAAAAAATATATATAATGTTTTTTTCATACTATTCTCTCCTCATCTTATGTTTTATTACAGTAATATATTTGGTATTCATTTAAGATGTCCTCCGTAAGGTGTATACTATGAAAGGCGTCGCTATAGCATAAAATAACAAAATTATAATGTATTGTTCTATAATTAGCGGACCGTTTGCAACAACTATTAATGATGTTTCATTAAATAGTTTTATAAAATTTCCGGTAATCAAAACTGCTGCTTTACCTAATTTGTCAATTGAAACTCCAATTATTGTAAAAGCAATAAAAGTTAAGCCATTAATAGCATAAGCTAATCTGCTGTTTCTAGATAATGAGGAAAACAACAATACCCCAAAAGACATAAATACAGTATATAGCATACCTATTATATAATACTTTATTATAAATGTGCCTATGCTATCATTCGTCAATACCGTACTGATGATACTTCGGTAAGGACTGCTTACTGTTCCAAATTCTGACACAGCAAAAATCATTATTAAATCAACGATATAAAATAGATTAAATGCTAATGTACTGATTCCTATTGTTAAAACCAACTTGCTTCTAAAAATTTTGCCCCAACCCACTCCTGTGGCTCTGAGGATAGACATCATGCCTGTTTCTCTTTCTATACTAAAAAACGAAGAAAAAGCTAGAATAATAATAATCGGTATAAAGTTCACTTCGTTCAGCTTAGGGAAAAGCCGATACCCCAAAACATTAACTATATCAGGCAAATCGTATGCAGCATAAACTGACTTGAGTTTATTAAAATCAGAGGGCATATTAAACGCAAATCCGGATTCCTTTTGAGCAACTTTCTGTACTAACTCGCAATATTTATAGTCTTTTAGTTGCTCGAGCAGAGTATCAATTGCTTCTGCTTCTACACTATAATCATTGAAATGTGCTCTAATGCCATTTAGCCTCTTCTCAGCATCATTAATATCGTATTTTGTCGTATAAGCAAGATATTCGTAATAAGTTTGTCTCCATTCTTTATTATAATAATTGTAATATGTAAAGGTTATTACTCCTTTAAAAGTTAATACTATTAGTAAACTAAACAAAACAAATACAAATGGAATTTTTCTAAGCTCATAAAGCAGTAATTTGGACAAGAACACTCTCACTCCTTATAAAAGTTTGCAAACGGTTTTAAGTGTGTCTGCTTAGTTCACTTGATGAATACTCACCAGACTTTCACGAAGAAACCACCCTTCGAGAAATACGTCGATTAAAAGCAACTATAATAACTGAAAGAAGAAGTATAAGCAATAAAATAGAGACATACAAAGCTATGGAATTATGAACAAGATTTGAAGAAACTACAAAATAATCATCCATAGCAACAAATGTATTGCTAGAATAAAGGTTTAATAAATTGCATTGTGAAAGTATATTATAAGGGGATATATATCGAAAGAGCTCACTTATTACAACAGATATGCCCACTAGGGAAATCGATAAGATGAGGGAATAAACCACCTTTTTACAAACCATAGATATATTCGTAACCACCAAAGCAGTAAAAATAAAAAAAATAGTCTTATAAGTCACCAGTAATAATATATATTCCCAGACTGACCCGTTAAACATAGAGTTACTTAAACTTTCAATTGATTGAACTGGCTGAAGAAGTGAGTGAAAATTCGTTGTATGCACAAGCAGCATTAACAAATTTATAACTGTTGAGACAGATAAACACAGCAGCGAGACAATGAATGAGCAAAAGACTTTGTGTATACCTATTTTAGCATGACTAATCGGCATACTAAATAGCAACAAATACCTATTTCTCTCGTAATCATTACAAAATACTGCTGAAAGCACAATTATCATTACGAAAAAAAACAGCCAATCTGTTGCGTAACTGTTCAAAAAACAATTTATGGCACGCATATCATAGAACTCTACTGCTTGCAAACTCTCGCTTTTTTTTAGAAGCAAGGCCCAATATTTGGTATTGCTACTCTGCCTCTCTATATTTCGCCTAATACTTTCACGTGCTTGTATTTTTCTCTCTTCTATCTGACTCAATTCACGATAAGAGTTAATTAGAGTTGAAAGTATCAACATATCATAATATACTGTGTTGCCATAATCACCCTTTTGTTTTAAAAATTTTTGCGATTCTTCCCATAATTCTGAATCCTCAATGGAATTCGAATAATTTTCCTCATGTTCATAAAATTTTTTCATCCACCTGCTGTCTAAATCATCATAAGCTATGGATTTCATTTTGTTGTATTTACTAATTAATTCTTCTATATCCCTGTATTTTTCATTTGTAAAGGGACCTGAAAATTGTTCACTTAATCGAGTATATGCCTCTCCAAATTCTCTAGCGGGTGAGTATTGTAGTGCGATTATTAGTGCTGAAATTATTATAACCCCAGCGAATATATACTTGAATTTATTGAATAAATCTATGAAATAATAACGTGCTAACAATATGTTCATATCCATTCACCTCAGTCATATATGTTGAGAAAGACCTCTGATAGGTTATTCACCTTTGGAAACTTTTTATTATGCTCTTCAATTATTTCAGGAACAGTGCCCTCATAAATTATCGAGCGGTCTTTTAATAACAGTATTTTGTTTGATATATCCTCAACATCAGAAACGACATGAGTTGAGAATAATATTACTTTAGTACTAGAAACTTCTCTTATATATTCTAAGAAGAGCATTCGCTCTTTTGGATCAAGTCCCACTGTTGGCTCATCAAGAATGAGAATCTCCGGGTTGCCTAGTAATGCCTGGGCTATAGAAATTCGTTGCTTCATACCTCCGGAATAAGCTTTTATTTTCTTCTTTGCATATTCGGTCATTCTAACGATGCTTATAACTCTCTCTATTTCACTTTGAATATGTTTAACTGGTATTTGTTTTAATAGGCATATGTATTCAAGAAACTCATATCCGGTATAGAACGGATAATATGGAGGAGATTGGGGTACAAATCCCAAAGATTTACGGTATTCGGATATTGATATATTTATATCATTATTATTGTATAATATCTGACCATTATCATAATCAAGAGAAGTGGCAATGATATTAAGCAAAGTTGATTTACCAATCCCGTTTGCACCCAGTATTGATGTTATTCCAATATCAAATATGGTAGACAAGTTTACGATAACATGATTATCTCGGTATTTTTTTGTTAAGTTTTTTATCTCTAGCATTTATTTTTCCTCTCTAATCAGTTTCAAATTTAGATTTATTGGTAAGAAACGGCATGTAATTATCACTTTCCAAAGGAAATATTACGGCATATAAAGTTCCTTCGGTGTAGTATCGCAAATTAAAATCTCCAAAATCATGGGTTTTTCTGCAAATTAAATTATAGCATCTGCATTTTATTACCTGGAACAAATCACAATCGGTAGCATCCCTTTTTTTGAGAAAACATCCATA
>JAEZOA010000108.1 GCA_023441625.1 Bacillota bacterium | reverse complement strand
CATACTCATTATCCCTTTTATGTTATTTATGTACTTATTATATAATTTTTAGCACTATTAATCAAAACAAAAACTGGAATAAACCCTTGATATTAGGCTATTCCAGCTATTTTTTCGAACTTTTTTTTAGCTATTTTTATTCCCTTAAAAACTTTTATTTTCCATTATTTTGCTTCATGAATTTGCCGTGTTTCAATATTGTAATTTAATGTGTTAAAACATTGTTACTATTAATATCTACAAATCAATCAAGAAAATCATAATATTATTAAGTCTTTTTTAGCTTTAGTTAATACTATAGGATTATCATTTTTAATGATAATAGTATCTTCAATTCTGACTCCACCTAAGCCTTCAACATATATCCCAGGCTCTATCGTAACTGCCATATTATTTTCTAAGATAGTATCCCCACCTAATGAAAGTCTGGGGCTTTCATGGATTTCTAAACCAACACCATGACCCAAGCCATGACCAAATTTCCCCTCATATCCATTTTGATATATAATGTCTCTTGCTATTTTATCAACTTCCTTTCCAGTACGTCCTCTTATTGCGCCTTTTTCTGAAGTCAATTGAGCATCTAAGACTATGTTATATATATCAAGCATTTCTTTTGCAGGTTGACCCAAAAATATTGTTCTTGTTATATCAGAGCAATAGTGATTGTACAATGCTCCAAAATCCATTGTTATTGCATCGCCTAATTCAAGTTTCTTTTCCGATGCAATTCCATGAGGCATTGAAGATCTATGCCCCGAGGCAATAATTGTTTCAAAGGATGCTCCCGAAGCACCAAGCTTTTTCATCTTATATTCCAATTCAGCAGCAACATCCAGCTCTGTAATCCCAGGCCTTATTATTGGCAGTACTTGCTTAAATGCCTCATCTGCTATCTGTACTGCTTTATTAATTGTCTCAATTTCCAGTTCATCCTTAATAGCTCTCATCCCATCAACAAGCGAACCAATACCCGTTAGTTCTGTACCTTTAAACTTGTCTGTGAATGTTTTATATGAAGAATAGCTGGTGTTTTGGTCCTCAAAACCTAGCTTTTTTATACCTTCCGAGTTTATTATTTCATATATTGTATCAATAATACTAGGTTTATGCTCAACTATTTCAAATAAGGGTGCTTGCTTTGCAGCCTGTTCAATATACCTAAAGTCTGTAAGCAGATACGCTTTTTTATCAGTAATTAGCAAATTTGCAGATGTTCCTGAAAACCCAGATAAATACATGTAATTCTCTCTTTTTGTTATAAGTACACCATCTAATTTTAATTCCTTTATTTTACTTCTAAATGTGTTTAGTCTATTTGAAAGTAGTTGCGTATTAATCATTACGTCCTCCTGAATTTAATCCCTATTAAATAAAATAATTTTTCTAAATATTTTTTGCTGCATGTAATGCCAAAATATAGCTCATCTTCCCAAAACCACATATTTGACCAACACAGACTGGAGCAATAACAGACGTATGTCTAAATTCTTCTCTGCTATGTATATTTGATATATGTATCTCAATCGTTGGAAGCTCTATTGCCTTTATAGCATCTCTGATTGCAATACTGTAATGCGTATAAGCTCCAGCATTTATGATTACAACATCATATACCCCTCTAGCAGCATGCAGCTTATCGATAATTTCTCCTTCATGGTTTGATTGAATAAAATCTGTTTCCAAGCCAAGCTCCTCAGAAGTAATATTAACACTTTGTGCTATATCAAGCAGTGTTTCACTTCCATAAACACCTTTTTCCCTGACTCCCAATAAATTAAGATTGGGGCCATTTATCACAAGAACCTTTTTCATACCTCACCTTTAACCTTTCAAATAATTTCTTTTTAACATTACTTCTTCAATTTTGTTCTGCTAGCCTATTTCTTGCTTTACCCGCTCATAAATTGTTTTCATTTCCAATGCATCCTCAGCCATCATACCGCTGGATTCACAGATTATAACTGGTTGCATTCCTCTCTTGACCAATACTGGTGCTAAATGCTCAAATTCTGGTCCAAATTGTTGGTCACTAAAGTTCCAATGTTTTTTTTCTCCACCCTTAGAATATTCTATTCTGCTAAAATGGCAATGGAGATGCTTTGCTCTAGCTTTACCAATAGAGTTCTCTATTATATCGATAATACTACTAAAATCCTTCTCAGAATTAAGTCTTCCAAGGCCCCTAGCGTGTATATGACCAAAATCAATAGTTGGTATAATTCTTTCATCTATCTTACACATTTCCATTATTTCTTCCAGTGTTCCTAATTGGTTATGCTTTCCTAAAACCTCTGGGCAGATACTGATATCACCATAACCAACCATATCTGACAATTCTAGAGTCTCCTTTAATACTTGAATTGCAGTTTCAAGAGCCCATTTCCTATCTACTTTACTGCAGGAGCCAGTATGAACTACTATTCGTTTTGCATTCATCCATTTTGCTACCTTAAGAGTATCTATAATATATTTTTTTGAGTTTTCTCTTTTGCCGATTTCTTCACTAGCCATATTTATATAATATGGAGCATGAATACTTAAAAAAATATTATTATTCTTTGCCTCATTTCCAATTTCTATAGCAGTTTTTTCACCTATATTCACTCCCTTAGTACAGGAGTATTCATATGCATCTAAACCCATAGAAGCGAGCCATGCAGGCATCTGCGATGAAGTTTTGTAGCCTTGCTCATAAAAACTATCTGAATTTCCTGATGGTCCAAATCTTATCATGGCACTCTCCTAATATTACTTACTTTCTAAAAACACCTTCACTTGCCCACGGGCAATATCCAGTTACTACTTGCTTTCCAAAAATGCTTTCATTGCCCGGTAACACATATAAATATCTATTTTGCTAGTTATTTCAATAGGTGAATGCATTGAAAGTATCGGCACACCACAATCAAGAACATCAACACCTAGATTTGCCACATATTGTGCTATTGTTCCGCCGCCACCTTGATCAACTTTTCCCAATTCTGCTGTATGCCATACAATTCCATTTTCATTAAATAACCTTCTTATTATCCCCATATACTCAGCATTTGCATCACTGGCATCATATTTTCCCCTTGAACCGGTGTATTTTTGTACCACAACGCCATTGCCAATAAATGAAGCATTCATTTTATCATTCACATCAGCATAGCTTGGGTCAACGCCTGGATTAACATCAGCTGAGAGCATATTTGAATTTTCTAAGCATTGATTAATTAAAATATCGGAATAATTTTCACTAGTCAAATATATTAATTTGGAAACAAAACTCTTTAAGAAATTTGACTGAGCCCCAGTATTTCCAACACTGCCAATCTCTTCTTTATCAGTTAATATACATAATGCTGTCTTATCTGAAGGTTTAGCAGCTAACATTGCTTTTACACAAGTAAAGGCACATACTCTGTCATCCTGTCCATAAGCACCTATCATACTTCTATCTAGCCCAATATCTCTAGCCTTAAATGAAGGGACAATTTCTAATTCAGCTGATAAGAAGTCTTCTTCCACCATACCATATTTTTCATTTAGAATTTTTAGAATGTTTAATTTAATTTTTTCTTTTATTTTTTTATCGTTATAGGGTCTTGAACCAATTAAAAGATTCAAACCTTCACCTGTTACTACTTCGATTGCCTTCTTTTCCATTTGGTCCTTTGCAAGATGTGGTAATAAATCAGTAATTGTGAATACTGGATCATTATCCTCTTCTCCTATGCATACGTTAAAACTACTTCCATCTGCTCTAACTACAATTCCATGAAGGGAATAAGGTATTGTAACCCACTGATATTTCTTTATACCACCATAATAATGAGTTTTGAGCAGCACTAGCCCTGAATCCTCATACAACGGATTTTGCTTAATATCAAGTCTTGGAGCATCAATGTGTGCACCCACCATATTTATTCCATCAATCAAAGGTTTTTCCCCAATAACGGCAAAAGCAACTGCCTTACGCTTGTTTATATAGTAGACCTTCGTACCCTTACTTATCTTCCTTCCTTCCTTAAACAAATCCATTAAATTTTTATACCCAGCACTAATTAACTCTCTTTCAACAATAGAGGAAAATTCTCTCTCTGTCTTCCCTTTATCCAAATATTCCTTATAGTTCTCACATAAGTCATATGCTTTTCGTATCTGATCATCATTACTTTGCTCCCAAGCATTTTTGACCTCATATGAAAGCTTTTTTTTAAGAATTTCTGAATGTGTCATTTCTTCATTCATTTTCTATACCTCTCTTTGACTAAAGATAAAATAATTGATAATATATAATAGTATTATCTAATTATCAATTTTAATTAATATCTATTAGGATATTAGTTTTTACACTACTTAACCATAATGAAATGGCTAATTTTCTAAATGTGGTTTAATTGTTCAATCTAATTATACTTTTCAAAGGAGAAAGTTACAATGTATGATAATCATATTCATTCAAATTTTTCTACAGATTCTCAAATGGAGGCTGATGATGCCTGTCAGAAAGCAGTTGAAATTGGTCTAAACGGTTTAGTGTTTACCGATCATGTAGATTATGATTTACCAAACTTTAACAAGGATTATTTAATAAACCCAGATCAATACTTCGAGTTTTTTAAGAATATTCAAAAAAAGTGGAAAGATAAGCTAGATGTACGTATAGGTGTAGAAATGGGCTTTCAACCACATTTGATAAATGAAATTAATAAGACTCTTTTAAAATACCCGTTTGACTTTGTTATTAATTCAGTTCATGTAATTGAACATCTGGACCCGTACACAGGAGAATATTACATAGGAAAAACTAAGCATCAAGCATACGAGAGATATTTGCAGGAAATTTTATATTCTATCACCTCATTTGATAATTTTGATATTATTGGCCATATAGGTTATGCCACTCGATATGGTAATTTTGAAGACAAGGCCTTGAGATACAATGACTATAGCGATTTATTAGAACAAATATTAAAGGCTACAATTGATAAGGGTAAGGGTATAGAAATAAACACCTCTGGATTAAGAGGAGATTTGCAGTCAACAATACCAGGTTATGATATAATTAATAGATATTTTGAGCTTGGTGGTGAAATTATAACTATTGGCTCTGATGCACATTTTACGGAGCACCTAGGTCATAGCTTTAAAGATGTTGCTGATTGTCTGAAAAATATAGGCTTCAAATATACAGCTCATTTTGAAGATAGAAAGCCAGTTTTTGAGAAACTCTGAAGCAATACTATATATAACCTTAATGTGCATAATTTTAAATTTATTAGAATTATAAATGCTTATTATAAGGAGTCAGATAATGAAAGAGATAAAATATATAACTAAAAATGTATGTTCAAAACAAATAAATATTATCGTAGATGGAGAGGTAATACATAAAGTAGAATTTATTGGTGGCTGTCCAGGGAATGCAAACGGACTCAGCCGATTAGTTTCTGGATTGACCATAGAAGAAGTAATCAGAAAACTTACTGGAGTTAAGTGCAAAGGAGATTCTTCCTGCCCCGATCAACTTGCAAAAGCTTTGGCAGAACATACAGATAACAAGTGATAAACTTCTGCTATTGAAATACTCGGTAATCTAGGTATTATGAAAATTTATATTTATTATGTAAAGGGGTGCTAAATAAGCACCCCTAATGATATTATTTCTGAATTAAGTCAATGGAACCCAATACTACATGAGCCAACCCAAAACCAAGAACACCTGCACCTATTGCAACTGTTGTATCACGCTTTTTCATGCCATGTCTCTTCATGTCATAACCCCGCATTGCCAAACCTGTTGCAGTTACAGCTGTACCTAAAACGGTAGGAATTAGTCCTTCTCGCAAAAGAATCCCTCCTCTTTTTGAAACACTAAATAATAATCACTAAGTGCTAAATTATTTAGAAGTTTCTTTAGAAATAAAATCTTTATTAATATTTGCTTCTTTTCAAAAAGTATGTAATTTGTAGATTTTATTTAAATTTTGCTATAAATTTAATCAATCGTTCCCCCACCAACAACAATATCACCATTATAAAAAACAACTGCTTGACCTGGGGTTATTGCTCTTTGAGGCTCGTCAAATACCACTTTAATTCTGTTATCATCAATTACATGAATTGTTGCTGGTGATTCCTGTGCTGAATACCTGATTTTTGCATCAACTCTCATGCCATCAATAGCCTTTGGAATTGAAATAAAGTTTAAATCTGATGCAGTAAGTGAACTTGAAAACACTTCACTGTCATCGCCCAATATAACTCTATTAGTCTTTGCATCAAGGGCTACTACAAACATGGGCTTTCCAAATGTTATTCCAAGGCCCTTACGCTGTCCCACAGTATAGTGAACAATGCCCTTGTGATTTCCAAGTACATTCCCTTTGGTATCAACAAATTCCCCGGGGACTATTTCCTTGTCACTATTTTCGCTTAAAAACCTTGCATAGTTATTGTCATTGATAAAGCAAATCTCCTGGCTATCAGGTTTTGAAGCCACAGATAGTCCAATTTCCTTTGCAATTTCTCTTATTTTGTCTTTTGGGTATTCACCAACAGGCATTAAAGTCCTGCTTAGCTGGTCCTGTGTTAAGTTGTACAAAGCATAAGTCTGATCTTTCTTGTCAGTAACAGATTTTATCAAGAGATGCCTATTAGTTGCCGCATCGTATATAACCTTTGCATAATGTCCTGTGGCAATATAGTCTATTCCCATTGATACTGCCTTATCAAGCATTGCCTGCCACTTAACATGTCTATTACATGCAATACAAGGATTTGGGGTACGTCCCTTAAAGTACTCTTCTTTAAAATATTCAATAACAGTTTTGTTAAAAATATCCTTAAAATTTAGCACGTAATAGGGTATTCCAAGTTTATTAGCCACTCTTCTGGCATCATCAACAGCAGACAGTGAGCAGCAGCCTCCCTCAGATTTCTTTATCTCCTCATCCATATCCTGCCAAATTTGAAGTGTAACTCCTATAACCTCATAACCCTGCTGCAATAAAAGGGCGGCAGCTACAGAACTATCTACGCCGCCGCTCATACCAAGCATTACCTTTTTTGAACCCATTAACTTTCTCCCATTACATTTAATCTGATTCTAGTCTTCAAAATCCTCTTCACGTCCATGACTATGGCTGCAGCTGCCGCAACAGCCTGTACAGCTGACATTTTCATCTGGAGCCTGACCATTTCTTCTTCTATAGTCCTCAAGTGCAGCCGCAATTGCTTCCTCAGCAAGGTTTGAACAATGCATTTTTGCTGGTGGAAGACCATCTAGTGCCTCAGCAACAGCCTTATTTGATATTTTCATAGCCTCTTCAACTGTTTTTCCCATTATAAGCTCTGTAGCCATACTACTTGTTGCAACGGCTGCTCCACATCCAAAGGTCTTAAACTTAGCATCAACTATGATATTATCCTCTATTTTTAAGTACATTTTCATTATATCCCCGCATTTAGCGTTTCCAACTTGACCAACTCCATTTGCATCTTCAATCTCTCCAACATTTCTGGGATTTGAAAAATGATCCATAACTTTTTCACTATACATATATATACCTCATTTCTACATTTATATTATTCTATATAATTTATACCGTTATCGTCTATTTTTTATTTTTAACTGCTTCATAAAGAGGTGACATATCCCTAAGTCTAGCAACAATTTTAGGAATTTCCTCCAGTATATAATCTACATCTTCCTCAGTATTTTCATCACCATAGGTCAATCTAAGTGAACCATGTGCAATTTCATGTGAAAGCCCTATTTCTAATAATACATGAGATGGATCTAAAGAACCTGATGAACAAGCAGATCCACTCGAACCACAAACACCTTTCATATCAAGCATAAGTAGAAGTGATTCACCCTCAATAAACTGGAAAGAAATATTAACATTACCTGGTAATCTTTGGCTTCTATGACCATTAAGTTTAATATATGGTACTCTAGCCATAAGGCCTTCAATAGTCTTTTCCCTTAAATTAATCAACTTCTTGTTATATTCCTCAATGTTTATAGTAGCAAGCTCAATAGCCTTACCCAAACCTACTATACTTGGAATATTCTCTGTACTTGCTCTCTTTCCTCTTTCCTGCTGACCGCCATGAATAAGAGAAGAAATCTTAACACCTTTACGAATGTATAATGCACCAATTCCTTTAGGTCCATAAAACTTGTGACCAGACAAGGATAGCAAATCAATATTCATTTTCTCAACATCAATTGGAATATTGCCTACTGCCTGTACAGCATCAGTATGGAATAAAACACCTTTTTCTCTAGCAATTGCTCCAATTTCCTGTATCGGTTGTATAGTACCAATTTCATTATTAGCAAACATTACGCTAATAAGAATTGTATTTTCCTTAATTGCATTTTTAACTTGCTCTAATGATACAAGCCCATCTTTATCTACAGGTAGATAAGTAACTTCAAAGCCTTCTCCTTCAAGATACTTGCAAGAATTCAGAATTGCGGGATGTTCAATGGCTGTTGTAATAATATGATTACCCTTTTTTTTATTTGCTGCCGCAATACCCTTTAGTGCCCAATTATCAGCTTCACTTCCTGAACTTGTAAAATATATTTCACGTGGCTGCGCTCCAATAGCTTCTGCAACCTGCTCTCTGGCCTGTTCAACTGCTTTCTTACTATCACGCCCAATGCTATATACTGAAGATGCATTACCAAAATGCTCACAAAAATATGGCTTCATCGCATCAAAGACTTCTGGTTTCACATATGTGGTTGCAGCATGATCTAAGTAAATAATTTTATCTCCCATAACAACACTCCCTTAAATTTGGAATTCATTCAATAATATACCCCAATAATTACAACAAAAACAAATAACTATATATTATCAATCTTCATTTTATTTTCATAGTCTAGGACAAGATCTGCAATAGTAAAAGAATCAACTACCTCATTAATTTTATCCCGTAGTTTAGCCCAAACAGGTACCGTCACACAAACATCTACCTTATCGCAACTATTTGACGTGTCAATACAATTCACAGGGCACAGTGTACCTTCAAGTGACCGCAATACATCTCCAACAGTTATCTTTTCAGCAGGCTTAGCTAACCTGTAACCTCCTTGTGCACCCCTAATACTTTTAACAAGTCCAGCTTTTTTTAGTGATGCAAAAAGCTGCTCAAGATAGTTTTCAGAAAGTCCCTGCCTCTCAGCGACACTTTTCAAAGATACTTGCTTTTCCTTATCATTCACTGCCAAATCTACAATTGCCATAAGACCATATCTGCCCTTTGTTGATACTTTCATGCTAACCTCCATTTCGCTAAGTCAATTTCAAATTAACTTTATTCCGCCAGCGATACAAATAGAAATTAAGTAAGTATACAGAATGCGAAGAGTACAATACAAGTATAAATATAACTTCGCTATAGTCACTTTAATTCCAACTAAATTACTATGATTTAATTTGATATTACCATATTTATAAGTCGAATGCAAGTATATATAATATATTTTGAAGATTAATTAAATAAAGGAGCTATAGCATCTTGTCCTAAGCATATAATCAATTTCATCAATACTCTTACCATTTGAGCACACAATAAATACACCATAACCCGTTTTGTTATTAGTGCCCATAACAGGACTTGTGTTTTCTTCAGTTATTGCTGAAAAATTAAACCGATGTCCCTCATAAATAACTGCATCTATAGGTTTAGTATATGTGTATAAATCCACAACGGTATAGCCTCTCTGCCTAAGTCCCTCAGCAATACTAGAAAGATCTGATTGAACAGCAACTATCATAATTATCACCTCTATATCCAAAATATTCATAATGGGATATTATTTGCAGAGGTAGAATAATTATTCTTAAAAATCTACTTAAATTTGTTTTCTAATAAAAGTGCATTACTTAATTGTATCCTCTTTAGTATCTTCTATATTGTCTTCAATGTTTTCTTCAATGTTTTCTTGGTTCTCTTCTTCTAATAGGTTTTCTGTGGCCTTAGCATAATCTTCAGAACTCTCTTGCGCAAATTCATCTTCAGTCTGCTTAGATTTCTTTTTGCGGCTAGGTAATGGTTTGTTAGTGAAAATAAACCAAACAGCAATAATTAAATAAACAAATATACTTGCCTGTATATAGTAATGAAAAATTGCTATATTCAATAGCAAAAACAAAAATCCAGCTAATAAAATCCAAGCTAATACCCTTTTTAACATCTTTCTCCCTCCATGTTTTCCTTATTCAAATTTAATTTATTAAGCTTCTCTCCATTTTTCCAACCAAGTTTTAATTTTTGATTCATATCCGTTTGCAGTAGGATTATAATAGAGCGTCCCTACCATTTCTTCCGGAAAAAACTCTTGCTTAACAATGTTATTTTCATAATCATGGGCATATTTATAGCCTTTTCCGTATCCAAGCTGTTCCATACCCTTTGCTGCAGCATTTCTCAAATGCATCGGAACACTTCCTGTATTCTTGTTTTCAACATCAGACAAAGCCCTATTTATTGCCATGTATGCAGAATTTGATTTAGGGCTGCATGCAACAGTTACTGCCGCATGGGCTAGAATTATTCTAGCCTCGGGCATACCAATCATTTGAACAGCTTGTGCTGCTGCTACTGCAATCTGCAAAGCAGTTGGATTTGCCATTCCTACATCCTCGGAGGCACAGATAATAATTCTTCTGGCTAAAAATTTAACATCTTCACCTGCATATAAGGCACGGGCCAGATAAAAAACAGTAGCATCTGGATCGCTGCCCCTCATTGATTTAATAAAGGCACTAATGTTGTCATAATGTTCTTCCCCATTTTTATCAAAACGAATGGCTTTTTTCTGAACACATTCCTCAATAGTATGAAGGTTTATTTCAATAAGTCCTTTTTCACCTGGTTCCGATGTAAGCACAGCTAATTCAATTGAATTAAGTGCAGTCCTGGCATCCCCAGAACAAACCTCACATAAATAATCAAGTGCATCCTCAGATATTTCGATGTTATAGGTTCCTAAGCCTCGTTCCTTATCCTCAATTGCATTAATAATCAGCTGCTTAATATCACTTTTTTCCAATGGCTTGAGCATAAAAACAGTAGA
>JAEZOA010000099.1 GCA_023441625.1 Bacillota bacterium | reverse complement strand
GTTACAGTTCAGATGTAGTTTATTGATAATTTCCAGAGCATCAGTTTCTAATATTCAAAATATCTTCTAAATAAGGTAGTAAAATTAAATATAATTTGAGTATAAAAAAACAAGTTAAAAGCCAGTGTTTTCAATGCTTTTGACTTGATTTTTTTTGATTTTTTTGATATAATATAGATACAAAAACTAAAGAATAAACGGTGAAAAAATGGGTTCGAATTACCAAAGACAATTTCAGAAAGATTATGAAAATTTAGCCTCTGAAGTAGGTGACTTAAAAAAGTTGATTAAAAACCTTACTTCCACCGTAAGTATGTTAAATAATACAATTTCTAATATGAATACAACATTAGAAATGAAAGATATAGAAAACCAAAGGCTTATTCTTGAGATTGAAAGACTTAAAAACAATAATGATAAAAATAGCTCTAACTCTGGAAAGCCAACAAGTAAGGATGGCTTTAAAAAGGTAATTCATAATTCTAGAGAAAAATCTAAAAAGAAGCCGGGAGGGCAAAACGGACACACTGGCTTTACTTCTGATATTTCTAAGATAAAGCAATTAATTGATAGCGGAAATGTCAAACATGAAGTTATTGATGTTAATATCACATCGAAAAACAAAGGAAAGCCTTATGTTGTCAGATATGTTCAAGACATTGAAATTAATACTGTTATAAGAGAACTTCGATATTATCCAAATGAGTCAGGTGAATACAATATTCCTCGGGAGCAAAATAATCTTGTTACATATGGTAACGAGTTAAAGGCGATTATCATGCTTTTAGTTCATAGAGTACCGGCTTCAATGGATCAGGCTGTTGATTTTGTAAAGTTGATCACAGAAGGTAAATTTGACATAACTAAAGGTACAATAGCAAACTGGAGTAACGCCTTGTCTGCTAAATTATATAATTTTACCGACGAAATTTTTCAAGGGCTGCATAATTCGATTTATGTACATACAGATGAATCTCCAATAAATATTAATGGCAAGAACCATCAGTTGCATAGCTACAGTAATGATAAATATACTCTTCAATATGTACATGAAAGTAAAAGTAAAGAAGCCATGGAAGAATTGGGATTTCTACCCGAATACCTTGGGACACTAATACATGATCATAATAAGGTTCAGTATAATTTTGGGACTAAGCATGCCGAATGTAATGTACATATTTTGCGATACTTAAAAGGAGTTAAAGACTTTGCCAATCATACATGGGCTGATGACATGTCGGAGCTGTTAAAAGAGATTTTGCACCAAAGAAAACTTCTCAAATCAATTGATGTGAGTTGTTTTGACGAGACTTCCATGGCTAGATATATTTCTAGGTATGATGAAATTTTAGAACTGGCAAACAAGCAATATCAATCAGACTATGATAATAATGCCTACAAAGATGAAGAACGAAGATTAATTGTTCGGCTAGGAGAATATAAGGATAACCATTTGCTATTCATGTATGATTTTAATATTCCTTTTTCAAACAATAGAGCTGAAGCAGATATTAGACCCGCTAAGCGAAAACAAAATATAGGAATATTTAGAAGCAAGGTTGGAGCAAAATATTATCTTCAAATACGAAGTTTTATATCTACATTTTTAAAAAATAATAAAAATGTTTTCCGTGGAATTAAGGATGCATTTAATAATAATCCAATAACTCTTAAAGAAGTGACATTATAAAAGCACTCTATTTGGAGTGCTTTTATAATTCTACATCTGAACTGTAACGGATAAAACATTTATTCGCAAAAAGTTATTACCCATCCTATAATTTAATCTTATAAGCATTTAGCAATCCACCACATCACAAAGTGCTGCACCCGGCGGCACAATTGGTGATACCTTGTCATCCATGTCAATGGCAAAATTTATTAGAACAGGTGTATCTGTTTCACCAAGCGCAGAAATTATAGCCCCATCAACCTGTTCCGGGTGCGTTACATTTATTCCTTTTGCGCCGAAGGCCTTTGCCAATGCGACAAAATCAGTTCCTCTATCAATTGAAGTTTGGCTAAACCTACTATCAAAAAACAATTCCTGCCATTGTCGCACCATACCCAGCGCCCTATTATTAAAGAGAGCTATTACAATAGGAAGCCTATACTCTACTGCTGTAGCAAGCTCATTTAAATTCATTCTAAAGCTTCCATCTCCTGCAACATTAATTATCTTTTTATCTGGCATTGCCAGCTGTGCACCTATACACGCTCCTAAGCCATATCCCATTGTCCCAAGTCCACCCGATGAAATAAACTGTCTATATCTGTCAAATTTGTAGAACTGAGCAGCCCACATTTGATGCTGGCCTACCTCTGTAGTTATAATTGCATCGCCTTTTGTCAATTCATACAGTCTCTCTACAATGTATTGAGGACGGACAGTTTCTTCTGAATAAGCATATTTTAGCGGGTACTTTCCCTTCCAGTCATTAATTCGACTAATCCATTCTGTATTCTGTTTAGGAACAACACCCTTATTTATTATTTCAAGTATCTTCTTAATATTTCCTACTAGAGGAAAATCTACATTTACATTTTTTCCAACCTCTGCACTGTCAACATCAATATGCATTATTTTAGCCTCAGGAGCGAATTCACTTACCTTGCTGATAATTCTATCACTAAAGCGATTTCCAATAGCTATAAGTAAATCACAATTATGCACAGCATAATTTGATGTCTTTGTACCATGCATACCAACCATACCCATAAATAGTTCATGAGTTCCTGAGAAAGTACCCATCCCCATAAGTGAAGTGCTCACAGGAATACAAGCTGTTTCTGCAAGTGCTAATACTTCCTTTTTTGCGTCTGCAATACCAACTCCTGCCCCAGAGATAATAACTGGTTTGCTTGCATTATTAATCACGTCTATAGCTTCATCTAGTTTTTCTTTAGTAATTTCATAATATTTACTTGAAATGAAGTCAGTCTTCTCTGGTCTACGAGGTGTATACTCTACTAATGTGGCAGTAACATCCTTGCACACATCAACTAAAACAGGTCCCGGTCTGCCTTCTCTTGCAATAGCAAAGGCCTTTCTCATAGTGTCTGCAAGCTTAGTAACATCTTTTACAATAAAATTATGCTTTGTTACAGGCATAGTTATTCCTGTGATATCGACCTCTTGAAAAGAGTCCTTTCCCAGTAAATTAGTTGGAACCTGCCCTGTTATAGCAACCATTGGGACAGAGTCCATATAGGCTGTTGCAATTCCTGTCACAAGATTTGTTGCGCCTGGACCAGAGGTAGCTATACAGACGCCAACTTTTCCACTTGCACGTGCATAACCATCTGCTGCATGAGCTGCACCCTGCTCATGAGAAGTGAGTATATGAGTAATCTCATTTCTTGCTCTATACAAAGCATCATATATAATTATTGCTTGCCCTCCTGGATATCCAAATACAGTATCAACGCCTTGTTCCTTCAGACATTCTATAATAACATCAGCACCTAATAGCTTCATACGTACTCACTCTCCTTAAATAAAAATTAATGCTTCCCAGATAATATATTTTCAGCTACATTGATGGTAGCTGTATCCCCTGTAAATGCTAGCAAAATAACTGGGAGAACTGATTTAAGCAAATTTAAACTGAACCGTATTTGGTATTCAGTAAACCAAATTACTTAAGTATTGCTCCAGTACTTGCAGATGTAACCAATCTTGCATACCTACCAAGATACCCTGTAGTTATCTTTGGCAAGGGTGCCGTCCATCTTTCTTTTCTCTTATTTAATTCCTCTTCTGAGCATTGTATGTTCAAGCGTCCTGATGGAATATCTATATTAACAATATCCCCTTCCTGTATCAGGGCTATTGGCCCACCCTCCATCGCCTCTGGGGATACATGACCAATTGATGCCCCTCTGGACGCTCCCGAAAATCTTCCATCGGTAATGAGTGCTACATCACAGTCCAGACCCATACCAGCTATCGCAGATGTAGGTCCAAGCATTTCACGCATACCAGGCCCTCCTTTTGGTCCCTCGTAACGTATTATAACTACATCGCCCTTAACTATCTCATTATTATAAATTGCCTTGATGGCATCATCCTCACTGTCAAATACTCTAGCAGGTCCTGTATGAACTAGCATTGAATCGCTGACTGCAGATTTCTTCACAACCGCTCCATCTGGAGCGATATTTCCTCGTAGAACAGCTATTCCCCCTGTTATGCTATGTGGTGCATCAATGCTTTTAATAACATTAAAGTCCTTTACTTTTGCATCCTTAATATTTTCTTCTACTGTTGTACCAGTAGCTGTAATGAGACCTAAGTGCAATAAGCCTTTAGTTGATAGCTCCTTCATAACAGCCTGTACCCCACCTGCTGAATATAAATCTTGAACATGATACTTTCCAGCTGGTGCTAGTTTGCATAAGTTGGGCGTCTTTGAGCTGATTTCATTAATAATGTCCAGGTTAATTTTCACACCTGCTTCATTTGCTATAGCAGGCAAATGCAAAACTGAATTTGTAGAACAACCCAATGCCATATCTACGACCAGTGCATTTTCAAAAGCTTCTATAGTCAAAATATCAGATGGCTTAATATCCTTCTCAACAAGCTCCATTACCTTCATACCTGCATGCTTAGCTAGTCTAATTCTCTCTGCATATACTGCTGGAATTGTTCCATTTCCGGTTAATCCCATTCCTAGAACCTCAGTAAGACAATTCATAGAATTTGCTGTAAACATTCCTGAACAAGAGCCGCAGCCAGGGCAGGCATTATTTTCATAATCTAAGACCTCAGCTTCAGTCATCCTTCCTAACTTATATGCTCCTACAGCTTCGAAAACACTATTCAAATCCAGTGGCTCTCCATCTTTTGTTAGAGAAAGCATAGGACCACCACTAATTACAATTGAAGGTACATTAATTCTCGCAGCCGCCATAAGCATACCAGGTACAATCTTGTCACAGTTTGGAATGAATACCATTCCATCAAAACTATGAGCTCTTCCCATTGCCTCACAGGAGTCTGCAATCAACTCTCTTGTAGCTAGGGAGTACTTCATTCCTGTATGCCCCATTGCTATGCCATCACATACTCCGATAGCTCCAAACTCAATTGGAGTACCTCCCGCCATTCTAATACCTGCTTTTACAGCCTCTGTAATTTTATCTAAATTAATATGCCCTGGTACTATTTCACTTTTTGAATTTACAACACCAATTAAGGGTCTTTCAATCTCTTCATCTGTATAACCCATTGCCTTAAATAGCGATCTATGGGGAGCTCTCTCAATACCTTTTTTTACAATATCACTTTTCATAAAAACCTCCATGCCAATGAAAACTAGGTTTGTGTCGAGGCTATGGCGAAGACAGAAGCCTTAGTTAAAATAATAGCTGGGATGTGCTCCCAGCTCGATTAAGATTATTGTACTATTTAGTTAAATTTGTGTCTATAAAGAAGTGCCAAGTGGATAAAAAACATTAAAATAAAATGCTGTCTTAAATAAAAAACATTAAGTTGATTTCTACATCAATGCATATTCTGGATAATCTCTTTTAAATTACATATGAGTATTCCCATTTCTTCATCAGTACCGATACTTATCCTTAGGTAATTATCAATTCTAGGTTTATTAAAGTATCTAACAAGAATTCCTCTGTTCCTTAACTCACTAAATATAAGTTTAGCAGGGAGCCTATTATGGCTTACAAACAAGAAATTGGCCTTAGATTCTAACACTGTAAAACCTAGTTCTTTAAAACTTGGTACTACTTTTTCTCTTGTAGCTATAACTTTTAAGGTAATACTACGAAAATAAGCTTCGTCCTCAAAAGCTGCCTTAGCACCAGCTAAAGCTGGCCTATCAATTGTATAAGAGTTTATTGAATTTTTAATCCTATTTAGGCCTTCTATCAGCTCCCTGTGTCCAAATGCAAATCCAACTCGCAACCCTGCTAGTGCCCTAGACTTAGATAATGTATGTATAACTATCAGATTAGGAAACTCGTTTACAAATTCCACCATGGATTCACCGCCAAAATCTATATATGCTTCATCAATTATTACAACATTTTCATTGTTATATTCTACAATTTGTTTTAATGCCTCAGTTGATATACATCTTGTTGTTGGTGCATTGGGATTTGCAATCACAATCCCTCCATTATCAATACAAAACCAGTCTGCCGAAAAATCAAATTTTTCATCTAATGCTATTAATTTGTTCTTCAGTTGAAATAACTTAACATAAACCTCATAAAAGCTATATGTAATGTCTGGGAATAAGATAGGCTTTTCTTTATTAAAGAATGCCATAAAAGAGAAGGCAAGCACCTCATCCGAACCATTTCCCACAAAAACTTGATCTTGCGATAAATTATAATACTTTGCTACAGTACTCCTTAGCTCATCACAGTTAGGGTCAGGATATAACTGAAGACTTTCTTTAGCAGCCTGACTAATAGCTTCAATTACTTTTGGAGATGGTGGATATGGGCTTTCATTTGTATTTAATTTTATATACTTTCTATCTTTAGGTTGTTCACCTGGAATATATGGTTCAATGCTTTTTGTAACTTCACTCCAATATATACTCAACTTTCATTCATCCTTTCCAAGTCACTCTTTCCTCGTATAATATAAATAACACTATTCATTTACATTATTTCACATTATATACCCATTGTTCTTTATATTCAATTAATTTCAGTTTTAATGATGTGTATCTTGTTTTCCTCTACTTCAAGCTGTTCCTCCTCTGGAGACATCCAGCTAACTATAAAATTGTTCTGATAAAAATAGTTTGCAAGCCTTGAGCTCTCTATATTGTCAATTGTTGATTCAAACTTTGGAAATGCGCTAAAAAGAATAAGCACAGCGCATAAGATATATACTACTAGAATTCCTTCTATTGCACCAAGTATAAATCCTCCAGTTTTATCAAGCTGTTTGAATACGGGAATCTTGGCAATTGTTTTGATTAGTACTTTTGCAAAAATCAGCGCAAGCCTTATAATTATATAAATCAAAATAACACTGAGTATATTTATTACCAGCGTGGCTATCTCAGAGCCCACAGCATCTAGCATCTTTTGAACTCCAAGAATATCTTTTTCTACAACATTCTCTAGTATAGACTCCTTTATAAAGCCTGGAAGCTTTAGCCCTTCAACTATTGTTTGCACCGAACTAATTCCAGCAGAATTGTCTGCTTGCTGGGTAATAACGCTTGAAGCATTAGCTGTCTGCTGTTTAGTGATACCATTTATAACAGCTGTTTTAATATTAGTATACAGCACTGTTTCTTGTAACATACCCGATAGAACAGGGTAGAATTTGATAGCAAAAATAACTGATAGTATATAAGAGAGGAGTCTAAAAACCGAATATAAAAAACCGCTTTTAAGCCCAATAAACGTAAATACCGCTATGATAACTAAAACAGCTATATCTGTCCAATTCATTTTAAGCCCTTTCTTCTGTTCATGAACAGCTAAATAGTAATTTATTATTTTGAAGGTCCAATTACCAACCTTAAATTGTGGGTTTACTACTTACCCTTAACCTTGAATTTCGACTAAAGATATTTTTCCTCCTGAGATAATAATCGCCTCATTACCACTGATGAGGAAAGCATCCTTTATCTCATTAATGGTTGAATACTGGCCAAGCTTCTCACCCTTAATAGTGTATAGGTAAACACTTTTTTGGGTTTTAAGTGCAAGCTTATCACCATATAAATACATTCCAGCAATGTTTTCTGGTTGCTCAAAGCTATATATCTCTTTACCTTCTGTGTCGAGCACCACGATTTTTTGGCTTGTCACTCCAGTAGAGCTAGTAAACTTCCCTGATATTATCACATTTTTCTCACTGTTTTGAGCAATACAAAATATTGAGTCAGCGTTTTTTCTCCAAACTTCTTTTCCCTGCTTGTCCACAAAAATTATAACATTTTGACCAACAGCTAATTCGTTATCTCCATAAGACATTACAATTGGAAGTATACTACCAGCTACATTAATAGTAGCAAAAGGCTTTTCTTCGTAAATATTGTTAAATTCCAATTGAGAACCTGTCTTAACATTGTTGGTAATGACCTTGTTTATTAAAACATCCTGACCATCATGTATAGCCTTAGCACTTAAAACAATATCATCCGCATATATTTTTGTGTATTTGCCCACACCATTAACGTCAATAACCTGAACTTCTGATTTATATTCTTTTGATTGTGTTACAACTGTACAATATCCGTCATCACTTACATCAGCATTTATTATCTGATTACTAAGTTCCCTTGTCCAAAGCAGTTTTTTGTCCTTATAGAAATAAATGCTCCTTCCTGATATATCAGCTACAGTCATGTACTTATCTGAGATTCTTAAAATAGGTCTAGTAAGAGTTAAAGCACTTTCCTGAATAATTTTACCACTTTTATTATACCACTTAATTCCATCCTTTGATAAAACAATTGTATAGTTTTTATATAGTTTACACACTGTACTTCCATCCTGTGAAAATGATATTTCCGAAGCTGATGAGCTTACTGCATTTTCATTACTTTTTACAAATGCAATAGCATCTTCTATACTAAACGAAGAAAAATCATAGTCAGCATTCTTTAAATATGCTGTAAATGCCACAATTGAAATAGCGATAACAAGAAGTAAAAATACTATTACACTCAGGATAGAGCTTGATTTCTTTATATTAACCACGTTAGATTGAGAATCTTGTTTCATAATACACCTCTGTTTTCTTGTGTACTAAAATTTTAGCATATACAAATAATTATATCTACTATTACCTTGCTACCTTACTTCTAATAAACTCAAAGAAAAGAATGAACAACATGAAAAGTCCCAAATATCCAAATACAGGGTAAAGCATTGAAATCAAGCTAGAGAAGCCTAATGAAGACATTGGAATCACAAGGGCGCATAGTATCGCTGCAATTAATTTATAGTTTAACTTCATTTTTGTTTTTATACGCTCTGTGAGGCAATATCCAGAAGTTATGGCTGAGGTATACATAGCTAAAATAAGAACAATGCTATATATTTTAGCCAAAATTTTACTATTGTTTTGAATAATAGTTAACACAGGTATTTCAGTAGTTATGGAATGGGGATAGAAAAAGTATAAAGCTAAGTTTAGTATTAATGCTGTTATGCAGAGCATTCCCCCACCAAGTAATCCAGCCCAAGTACTGACACGCCTAGACTTTAGGTAAGGTAAAACCCCTGTTAACATTACAGTTGAGAGTATTGTATTGTAGCTTACATATAGAATAGCCGAAAAAAACCAATTACTGGTAATAATAGTCATTTTTCCGGCTAAATTAAAAACTGAAGCGTCCTTAGTCACCAAAATATAGCAGCCAACAAATATAATCCCTATTATCAAAAATGGTGAAATAAACGAGCTCAAAGTTACTATTCCTTTTATGTTTGTCATTATTGCTACAAGGCATGCTATTGCGCTTATAACCACACAGTATCTAAAGGTAATACCTGTCAGCTCCATTAATACATTACCTAGTCCTGCCACCATTACACTCATAATACAAGCCATAAATAGCATAACAATAAACTCCATTAGCCTGCCAAAAAAATACCCCATCATCGGGAATAGAAACTCGTCATAAGAGCTTATTCGCTGAGTATAAACCTTATTTAAAACTATGTATCCAACCATTGAAAACAGGAATCCTGAGAGTAGTATTCCAAAGAAACCTCCTGTATAGTACATCGAAAAGAACTGAATTATCTCTTGCCCAGATGCAAAACCTGCGCCTATTATAGTTGCCATATAAAGAAAAGCAACCTTGAATATATTATTTAATTCTCCTTTTATCAAAAAAGCAACTCCCAACTTAGATTTATTTTAAGTTAAACTAATTACTTAGTTATCCCTTAATATAATTCTATGTGGGAGCTGCTCTACACATTACCTTTTATTTGGCTTCATCAATAGCGTTTTTAAGTATTTTATATGTGTTTCTTATTCCATCCTCAGTATCAAACTTAGATTTTAGAATCACCCTATTTGTATAAACACCATTCTTCATAGCATAGTAGTAGTTCTTATCCTTTGATATGAAATCGATTATGACTGGGTTTGAATCAGTCTTCATATAGTACTTAATGCTAATTTCAGGAGTCCCTGTTGGCTTAGCCTCTGGTTCGTACTTATTTAAGGTTAGACCTATAATAGCTTGATAGAAGTTTCTGAACAATGATTTATCAGACTCATTTTTCATATTTGCATCTTTTCCATCAACTTTGAATTTGTCTTCCTCTTTATTATCTGGGTTTGTCACAATTTCTGAGATTATATTTTTACCATCAATAAACAAATCGACTTTATTTACATCATTAATATTTGGTATGAAGATGAAGGGATTTATAACCTCGCTAAACTTAATATCCAGGAAAGTTAATGAAGAGACGTCAACAGTAAATACACTCTTTCCATCAGCAAATTTTGCATATATTATGGTTCCCTTTTCTAAATATTTACCAAACAAAATTTTCTTAGTAGTACTTGCATCTCCATACTCAATTATAAATGCAGGCTTATCTAATCCATACTTTGCAAGGTCAGCAGGATTATCATCAATAACTTCACTTATTGATAACTGGACAACTGATTGAAGTATTGGAGTTACTACTGAAACTTCTGCATCTTCTTTATACGGTGCTGTAATTTTCATTTCACTTTCAGATTTAATATCCAGTGCAAGTGCCATTTCACCATTCTTTTCATATGAAAAGGTCTTAAGGGTTGTAGCCTCCACAGGTAATATCTCTTTCGAAGCAAAATATCCTCTACTTAAGTTAAGTTTACTGAGATAATAGCTACTAACTAGATATACCTTTGACTCTCCCTTTTTCTTAACATAAATACCCTCATTTGTTGGAGAAGTAGAGCCCACTTCAAGCACCTGTGAACTTCCATCTGCCATGCCCACCTTTATAGTTGTCGGTTTATCTAAACCGTATACTGACAAATCAGCCGCATTCTCTTCAATAACCCTTTCGGCAATAACTGCTGACATATCTGTAGCTGAAGCATCGGCAATTAAGTTATCTACTGGAAACTCAGAGGCAGGTTCCATAGTCCACTCTTCACCATTCTTTTTTAATGTGAAGGTTCCAAGCTTATTATCATATTCTAATGAAGTAATATACTCCTGTTCTGATTTTAAAACATATATTGTATCATCAGTATCTGTAATATCACTTACATCGGAATTTGCCTTGTTTTTATTATTAATAAAAAAGTATGCACCCACTAGCAGCCCTAAGACTACAACAAGTATAACAGCATTCCTATATAACTTCATATTTTACAAGTGCCTCCTTCTAATCCAAACAACTAAACCAAATACCATAATAACTATTGGAACTACTCCAATTAGTAATATAGATATAGTCTTTGCTTGTCCTTCAGTAGCTGACAATGATTTCTGTGAAATCAACTTTGGAGAAATAGTAGTCTCATCTGACTTATCCTGTATCCAGTTAACAACTGTACTTAGGAAGTAGGTTTTACCATAAGAGAAATATGTTGAGTACTGACTATTTAGTGCCGCATCTGTCATAAATGTTCCACTACCAAAAACTAAAACTTTACTACCTTCTGACATTTCAGAAGCAATAGCTAAATCAAACGGTCCTTCTTCCTTAACGCCTTGTTCTAAAATACTTTCAGCTTCTGCCTTTTCACTAGTTTTAATTAGTGATGTAGTAGTAATCCATTGCTTGTCATTTCTTAGAATATTCAAGCTTCTTGAATCAGGCAAAAGCACAGGGTAATCACCGTAATAGTTAAAAGCAGCATTAATGGTGTTTGTTTCTACTGCTGCAATTAGAGAGTACTCATCACCTGGTAAGCATCTGCTGGCATCTGTTTCTTTAACCTTATCATAATTAATTCCAATATTAAAGGAAGCTAGAGCCTCTTCGAAATTCTCAAGTTTGTTGGATGTTTCAATAGAATCAAACATGAAAACAGCTCTTCCATTATTTTTGAGATATTCATTTACTTTAATTAGCTCAGATTCAGTCAAATCACTTTTTGGTGATGCAAATACTAACAATTTACAATCTTCAGGAATCTTTTCATTTGTCATAAGCGAAAGAGTTTTAACTTCAAAATTATTATTCTCTAACTCCGATTTAACTATAGTCATATCAGTTGATATGGAATATTCATTATGACCCTCTACAAAATAAGCAACTGGTGTTACATCTGCTGTTACAAATTTAATTGCACCTGTTATTAGAGGTTCTGCCTGATATAACCTTCCATAATCTGTACTTTGACCATAAAGATCAACAGCACCCAGCTTTTTAATCTTATTACCGCTCACAACAACAAAATCACCCCTAGAAATGTCCTTTGCGTTGTTTGGATCAAGCTTAGCCATTGTACCGGTTTCCTTATTAGGGTCAACGTAAGTTACATGTATTCCTAATTGACTATATTCATCTAGAAGATTTATTAATTCCTTATATTCCGTTCCAGCCGGTATTTGTCCATCATCAAATAAACCGTATATTGTTACTTCTTTTTTAATATCCTTTATAATTGCTTTACTTTCATCACTTAGGCTATATAATTTATCTGAGGTTAAATCCAATTTAAAATCACCCATACCAACAAGTAGGTTAATAACTACTGCAATGGCTACCACAACAGCAATTAAAATTATTGAATTTGAACCATATTTAATAGTCCTTTTACTAATTTTTAATTTTCCCACTTTTATCACCCCTTGCTCCAACGTCTTTTTTCTATTACTCTAATTGCTAGAAATACAAATATTGCTGAGAAACTCAGATAGTATACAATTGATTTTAATGAAAGTATTCCAGCATATAAATCCTCAGTCCTAGAATAAAGCGAAAACCAATTAAGAATATCTGACCAGATACCTCCAAGTGATGGAGCTATCCCCTGTAACAACCACATAATCAGAAGGGCTACAATACTGACTATAGCTGCTATAATCTGGCTCTCAGTCAAAGATGAAGCAAATACACCAAAAGCTATAAAAGAAGCCCCTAGTAGTATAAAACCAACATATCCTCCGATTATCTCAGCCATTGCAGGTTCACCAAGTGCTGAAATAATAATAGGATATATAAATGTGATTACAGTCATAACCAAAAATACTGAGAAGGCTGCTAAGTATTTTCCAATAACAATGCTTGTTATACTAGTAGGAGATGTGATTAGCAATACCTCTGTACCACTTTTTCTCTCGTCTGCAAGTATTTTCATCGTCAATATAGGGATTATGAGTATTAAGAAAAGTGACATATAGTTTAGATTTAAGTAGTTATACTCTGCTGTTGCTTGAGATAAGTTTATATAAAAAATTATTGAAGAAAGCAACACAAACAATCCTATTAACACGTAGGCTGTTGGTGATGCAAAATAAGACTTAAATTCCTTTTTAAATATAGCTAGCATGATTATTCAACCCCCTTTTCCTGCATGGTTAATTCTAAGAAAATATCTTCAAGCGAAAGATCTAAAGACTTCAACTCAATTATAGGATATCCTGCCTTAGCCATTGCAAAAAATAGAGGATTTCTGATGTCAATATTTTTGTCAGATTCTATAATATATTCAATGACATCCTTTTCTCTCTCAATATGTGCTTCTACATACTTAACTCCGTAGATTGCTTCTATACTGCTGATAATTGAACTTTTTGGTCCGGAAATCAGAGCTGATAGTTTACTAACAGTTCCCATACCCTTAGAAAGATTTTCAGGTGTGTCAATTGCCGCAATTTTACCTTTATTAATAATTACTACTCGTTCACAAACAGCGCTTACCTCAGGTAATATATGAGAGCTTAAAATAATTGTGTGTTGTTTACCCAGAGCCTTAATCAATTTACGTATCTCAATTATCTGCTTTGGATCAAGTCCTACAGTAGGTTCATCAAGAATTAAAACCTCTGGATTACCCAAAAGTGATTGAGCCAACCCAACTCTTTGTTTGTAACCCTTTGACAGATTCTTTATCAATCTACCACGAACTTCAGCTAATTTTACGAGTTCAACAATGTCGTCAATCTGGCTTTTTTTCTGCTTATTGCTAACCAGCTTCAAATCAGCAACAAAGCTTAGATACTCTGAAACTGTCATATCCATATACAATGGTGGCAACTCAGGCAAGTATCCAATTCTCCTTTTAACCTCTGCTGGGTTTTCCATAATATCATACCCACAAACCTTAACCGTACCCTCGGTAGAAGGAATGAAGCCAGTAATGATATTCATAGTAGTTGATTTTCCTGCACCATTTGGTCCTAGGAAACCAAGGACTTCGCCTTTTTCAACCGTAAAACTTATATCGTTTACAGCCTTTATCTGACCATAGCTTTTGGTCAAATTCTGAATCTCAATCATTATTTTCCCCCCTAAATTGTTACCGTGCATTTTTAGGTATTTCTTCTATGTTGATACACAATATATATTATCCATAAATTTTTTTAATAAACTATGAACGAAATGTAACATTTGTATCGTGAGAAATACTAAATATAGAATAAAAAATGGCCTTTTGAAAAAACTGGATTCATATGAGCCATTTCTAGATTATATAGTTTTTTTTATATATTTTCAAGTATAATCAGATATTGGCTATTGACTTGATAAAATCAAACTTATCATGGCAAAAAAGACTATCTAAAATAGTGTTTATTAACAATATTTCATGACAGTCTTCTTTTTCACTTCCACAGTCTAGCTAAGCATTACTATTTTAAGTTTTTTGACTTCCTATTTCCTCCTACCATACTCGACAATATAGGGACTATTAAGGAAAATCCTATTATTAGTAGCCACTCATTAAGTCCTAAGGCACTAGTCTCAAATATATCCTGTAAAGCTGGTATATACACAACCCCCAATATCATAACAATTGAACACAAGACAGCTAAAACTAATGGAATGTTATTAAATAATGAAACTTCAAAAATATTTCTAGTTTCTGATTTACACTCAAACACATGTATTAGCTGGGTTATAACTAAGGTCATAAAGGCACCTGTCCGTGCCAACTCTACATTATCTACAAAATACAGAATACTTACAAATACACCCAATGTACTTAGTCCTATAAAAACACCCCTGGTTACTATCAGTTTAAATAAACCATGTGAGAAGATATTATCGTGCGCTCCTCTAGGCCGTCTCATCATAATATCCTTCTCTGGCGGATCCAATCCCAGAGCAATTGCAGGCAGGCCATCTGTTGCAAGATTTACCCAGAGAATCTGAATTGGCAGCAGCGGAATTGGAAGCCACAGCAGCATACCTAAAAACATAGTCAAAACCTCTCCAAGATTACATGCAAGCATATATCTTATAAATTTCCTGATATTATTGTATATTACACGCCCCTCTTCCACTGCAGCAACGATGGTAGCAAAGTTATCATCCAGTAATACCATAGAAGAAGCTTCTTTTGTTACATCCGTTCCTGTAATCCCCATCGATACACCAATATCAGCTTCCTTTACTGCTGGAGCATCATTTACTCCATCACCAGTCATAGCTACGATATGCCCTAGTTTTCTCAGTACACGCACAATCATTAGCTTGTGCTTTGGAGATACTCTTGCATACACTGACACAGATTCCGCGATACTTTCAAATTGAGACTCATTCATTTTATCAAGCTCGGCCCCTGTCAGAACCCGGTCTCCATCACTGTATATATTTAACTCCCTTGCAATGGCAGTAGCAGTCAGCTTGTGATCACCAGTTATCATTACTGGTTTTATGCCTGCCAGCCTGCATTTGCGCACTGCTTCAATTGCTTCTTTTCTTGGAGGATCAATCATACCCATGAGACCTACAAAGACAAGCTCATTTTCTATGTTTTTACTTCCAGAGTTATAAATTCCTGTTTCTAGCTTTCTATATGCCAATCCCATAACTCTTAACGCACTATCAGCCATACCATCATTTAGTCTTGTAATAGCTCTTTTTGTGATGCTATCTAGCTTGATAATACCTTTTATTGACATTATTCTATTACATTTATCAATTATCATATCTGGTGCACCCTTTGTAAAAACTAGGATTTCACCATCATTATTTTTACATACTACCGACATACATTTCCTATCTGAGTCAAAAGGTAACTCATCTATTCTGTCATATTTGCTTTTTAGATAGCTCTGTGTGACACCTGCTTTTTCTGCTGCAATAGTTAAAGCTATTTCTGTCGGATCTCCCGATATTTTAAAATTCTCTTGCTTTGAAAATATAGATTTTAATTTACCCACTGTAGATTTACCGTTTGACGTTTTAGTAATTACTGAATTATTGCACATAGCTCCTATTTCAAGGGCAAGCTTTATTCCATCAACTCTTAGTGGGTCAGTTGCTCTATTATCAACCATAAAGCTGCCCTCTGTATTATAGCCATTCCCTGTAACAGCGAGCTGATAACCTGCAGCATATATTTTTCGGACAGTCATCTTATTTTCTGTTAAGGTTCCAGTCTTGTCAGAGCATATTATACTTGCACAACCTAATGTTTCAACCGCAGGCAGCTTACGTATCAGTGCATTTCTCTTTAACATTCTCTGCACGCCTAATGCGAGTGCAATAGTTACTATTGCAGGTAAGCCCTCTGGAATGGCCGCTACAGCTAAACTAATTCCTGCCAATAACATAGTAAAGAGTTTTTCTCCTCGAAAAACACCAGTTAAAGATACAATTGCACAAATGCCCAAACAGCCAATAGCAATATATTTGCCCATATGAGCCAATCTTCTTTGAAGTGGTGTCTCCTCATCCTCTATGTTCTGAATCATATCAGCAATATTTCCCATTTCAGTGTTCATTCCAGTTGCATAAACTACAGCTTTGGCCCTTCCTCCTGTTACAATCGTACCCATATAGACAGAGGATTTTTTATCAAAAGGATCAGTTATTGTATTTTTAATTATTAGAGTGTGTTTTTCAACAGGAACTGATTCTCCAGTAAGAAGTGACTCATCTACATTTAGGCTTTTACATTCAAGGATAGCAGCATCTGCGGCAACTCTATCGCCTGTCTCAAGTACCAGAACATCCCCAGGAACTATTTCCTCCGCAGGAAGACTAACCAGCTGTTCATTCCGAATAACCTTTGCACATGGCGCTGCAAGAGATTTCAAGGCTTCCATTGTTTTTTCAGTTTTATACTCCTGAACAAAGCCCAAAATTGCATTAACCACCACTATTGCTATGATTGTAATTGCTTCTGTCATTTGTCCCATAAATCCAGATATGATTGTTGATATAATAAGAATAATAATCATTAAATCAGTAAATTGCTGAAACAGAATCTTAAGGGGGGATAATTTTTTTCTCTCGGAAAGAATATTGGGACCATGCTTTTGAAGCTTCCGCTTAGCTTCCTTATCGGTTAGGCCTGTAGTTAGAACGCTATCAGAATTTGCAAAGTTTAATTTAGATTCAATTACGCTCAATCTTGTCACCTCTAAAAACCTTTTTTGAAAGCTCAAAAAAGATTCTTCCCTTTCGTGTGTTCTAAAAATATCTTTATTCGAGAACACATGAAAATAGTACAAGATTATTATTGGTTATTCTTCATACACACGTCTAACTGTCTCATGACACAATACTGCTTCAATTAATTCTGCTAAGGATATAGAATTTGAAATATCCAACGTATATCTCAAAACAATTTCTCCATCTCTCTCACTGCTCATAAAATCCGTTTTTCGAACTTTAACGCCCAATTGCTCAATAATTTCTGTAACCTTTTGTACCTCTCCCTTTTTGAGCTGTGTATGAACAAACAATCTAATATTCCTTTGGGAGGATATCCTGTTTTGTGTCTTTTTTATCGCTATCAGCGTTAAAAATATAATTATGGTTGCTATAAATGCCCCTGTGTAAAAGCCAATACCTACTGCTATACCAATACATGAAACAGCCCATAAGCTAGCAGCAGTAGTCAAGCCCTTTACGTTAACGCCCTCTTTAATAATTGTACCTGCTCCGAGAAAGCCTATTCCAGAGATAACTTGAGCTCCCAACCTGGCAGGATCAACATTTGTTTGTGACGAAAACTGATAGTATATATATTCAGAGGTGACCATAACTAATGCCGAGCCAACACATACTAATATATGTGTTCTAAATCCTGCAGGCCTATGCATGTGTTCTCTCTCAAACCCAATAACTCCACCTAAAATACAGGCTACAACAAGTCTTAGAAACATTGATATATAAAAATTCGCTTCACTGCTAAAAGAATCAATAAACCACATGTGATAGCCCCCTAACAACCTTCTCTTTTCAAGTAATGTTATTATACCAACATTTAAATAAAAAGTAGAGTGTTTTGACAAACATTAATACAATCAGATTAAAATTTGATACTTTACAGTAATAACAATCTTTTATTACAAAAAAACAGTTGTTCAAATTATATGAACAACCGCCTTGATAGCTAATTCAGCATCACTAATTTGATATATACATTATATTAGGTATAAAAGCTTCCTTTAATTTGGCAATACGCATCAAGGGATACTTAAAAGTCTAATAAAGAAATGGAATAGTAAATCTGATAACATACTAACTTTCATAATAAATCAAAGGGAGGATAAAATGGTGCAGCACCTTGATGTAAAAACAGAGCTTTAACCCCACTTTTCATGCAATAACTGTGCAAAACCTACAATTTTACTTAATATTTGGAACTTTTGGTTGATACAATATCCAAGCGCAAGCTGGTTTCACTCCAAATACTAATACAGCAAAGTATAGTACACTTGCTAAAATACTATAAAAAAATATTTTCATAGAAACCTACCTCCTAAAAATTTTATTTATTTGTGGTGGTCTATTCCATTTTCTTTATATAGACTATTTACAATCTCCTCAATGCCCATGCCTATTTCATTCAACATCCATCTTGTATTATCAAATTTTTCATCATTTGTATATGTTTCTAGTTTATCCAGCAACATCTGCAATTTATCTGCTGTGATTTTTTTATCATGAATGTCCTTATTTTTTAAGAGATAAAAACCCCACAACAGCCCTGAAATATTTATCATAGGATATAAAACAACACCGAGAATAATACATATTTTTGAAATATATGAATAACTCATTAACACTTTCTCATATGTAATAGCTTGCACCATTACCTGTAAGAACAAAATATTTATAACCACTGATATAGAAAATATTACTGTTAGTATTGGATTTGATAATACGGGCTTGAGCAGCCTCCCCTTTAGCAGGGTGCGTTTCCTACTTATAAGATATAAAAGTAAAGAATACTGCATTAATCGCGCTGGTATTGATACTATAAAATAAAGAGGTAGGCTGCTACTTATCTCCTCTACTGTTTGATTAGCACCATATAATAAAAATGAGATATATATAAATTCTGTTAACCCTATGAATAGAAAACCCAACCAATAGAACATAAAAGCTTTTCCCATCCACCTTAAGGCACTTGCATCTCCAAAAATATCATTGGTGAATACTATTAATATGTACATTACAATGAAGGGCAGAAATTGAAATATACCATAATTAAAATCCATATATCTCATAATTTGTGATAATAAAGCAGTTAAAATGGCTGGAAGAAATACTCGAATGTAATCAAACTTATTTATAAGCCTTCTACACTCTGGCTCCTTCCAGTATTCAAACTCACCAACTAATATTAATGTAACCATTACCAAAAATAGTTCTTCAGGAACAGAAACAAAAAAAGTCTTAAATAGTATTTCCTGCATGGCTTCATATGTAAATATAGTATCTAACATGTAAAAAAATCCTTTCAATATATTACATATAAAATCTTTTGCTAATTTGGCAAAGAGCATTGAGGAAAATTAAAAGTCTAATAAAGAAATGGAATAGTAAATCTGATAACTAACTAACTTTCACAATAAATCAAATGGAGGATAAAATGGTGCTGCACCTTGATGTAAAAACAGAGCTTTAACCCCACTTTTCATGCTATAACCGCACAAAACGTACAATTTCTACTTAATATTTGGAACTCTTGGCTGATATAATATCCAAAAACAAGCCGGTTTTACACCAAATATTAATACAGCAAAGTATAGTACACTTGCCAAAATACTGTAAAAAAATATTTTCATAGAAATCTACCTCCTAAAATATTAAATTATCTGTGGTGGTCTATTCCATTTTCTCTATATAGACTATTTGCAACCTTATCAACGTCCATTCCAATCTCATTTAACTTCCACCTGATATTGTCGTATTTTACATCTTTTATATGCAATTCTATTTTAACCAATAAATCTTTTAATTGCTCGGATGCAATCTTTTTTTCATAGGTCTCCTTATCTTTTAAAAGATAAAAGCCCCACAACAACCCCGAAATATTTACCATAGGAAATAATACAACACCAAGAATTATACATATTTTTGAAATCGGTAAAAAATTTACCAATACTTTGTCATATGCAATAGCTTGTACCATTACCTGCAAGAATAAAATATTTATAACCACTGATATAGAAGATATTACTGCTAGCATAGGATTTGATAAAATTGGTTTAAGCAGCTTCCCTTTTAGCAGAGTACGTTTCCTACTTATAAGATAAAAAAGTAAAGAATACTGCAATAATCTCGCTGGCAGTGATATTAAGCAATAAAGAGGAATATTTTTATTTATTTCGTCAACTGTTTGATTTACAGTATATAATAAATAAGGAATATATATAAATTCTGTTATACCTATTATTAACAATGCTACAAGCAGGAACATCAGGGCTTTTACCATCCACTTTAATACACTTGCATCCCCGAAAATATCATTGGTAAAAACTATTAATATGTATAATACTATTAACGGAATAAATTGGTATATACCAAAATTCAAATCCAGATATCTCATAGTCTGTGATAGCAAAGCAGTTGTAACAGCTGGTACAAAAACCCGAACATAATCAAACCTGTTAATGAGTTTTCTGCACTCGGCTTCCTTCCAGTAATCAAACTCCCCAACCAATATTAATGTAAACATTACCAAAAATAGTTCTTCAGGAATAGAAACCAATAATGTCTTTAATAATATCTCGTGCATTGCATCATATGTAAATATATTATCCAACATGTAAAAACACCTCAATTAAGCAACTGTGATATTTGCAAAATATGGAATATTCTTTCTTATATTTACATTTTAATACTAATTTTTCCATATGTAAACAGTAAAAAATGGACCTGCCTATAGTTTTTTATCAAACCATTGTGGCAGTCCATTTTCGTAGCTTTTTATTTTTATTTGAACATTTTATTTATTGCACCTGTAAATTTTATTTTTGAATCCTGCAAAAATTCAACAACCTTAAATTTAATTTTGATAGGTATATCTCCATCATTATCAGCAGAAGTTATAATTGCATACTCTTCTGTAGATAATGAGCTTTTTAAATCCTGCTTAACTGAATCTGGAATTGTGCCATGGGTTGCATCAACAAAACATAGTGGTGGAAAAAGAACGCACCACCAATTTGCACAAGTTCCTTCTCCAATAACCACTCTAAGAGCCTGATACTCACCAGCTGGTAGAGCTATATCTCCATATGTTTTAGTCGGAAAATCATAATTTCCCATTGATGCCTTTACACTATAGCTACTGTTATTTTTTTTGATTACTTTATTTGAAACTTCCTCTATATTTTTTAAATTATTATTAATAATAGCTCTGGTTTCATTAATATCTTTTGAAGTAGCCAATTCAACCTTCATATATTCAATTATAGCATCTCTTACCTCTAGTTTTAGCGCCTGATCTGCAGCCGAATCACTATTTGCAACTACGTGCAGTCGTACTAGGTTCTGCGAAAGTCCCGCGTTAACATCCTGTGCATAGCTATTAGATATCATCCATGCAGCAAGCACCAGCAAAAGTAACATTGATATTGCTATCTTTATTATATTTGATATTTTTTGGCTCACCGTGTTTGACTTTAAAAACAATATTGTCTTACTCATAATAGTTCCCCTCCAAATTCCCCATTGTCCCTTATTTATAAAATTAACCATAAAAGGTTTCATAAATAATTATTGTCAAAAATACGCTTAATTATACAATGGATGTTAATTTTATAGGCGCAAACAAAAAACGAGTGACATTTCTGCCACTCGTCTATTTTTAGTATTAATTATTAAGTTAGTTTAATTTTATTTTAACTTCTGACTAATCCTTCTGACCATTTTCTTTAGACGCTCTTATAAAGTCTTTAAATAAAGGATGAGGTTTGTTTGGTCTAGACTTGAATTCTGGATGGAATTGAACACCTATAAACCAAGGATGATCTTTGATTTCAATTATTTCAACAAGTTTTCCACTTGGAGAAAGTCCAGACAAATTCATTCCACTATTTATGAAATTCTCGCGATACTCGTTATTAAACTCATATCTATGCCTATGTCTTTCGTAAATAAGTTCATCACCATAAATATCATTTATCTTGGTATTTTCGTTAATTTTGCAAGGATATACGCCCAATCTCATTGTGCCACCCATTTCATCAATATCACGCTGATCTGGCATCAAATCAATTACTGGATAAGGTGTCTCACCAAACTCAGAACTATTTGCATCATGGAGTCCTACAACATTTCTTGCAAACTCAACAACTGCCATCTGCATTCCAAGGCATATGCCAAATAATGGAATTTTGTTAACTCTAGCATAGGTAATTGCTTGAATTTTGCCTTCTATTCCTCTATCACCGAAGCCACCAGGAACAATTATTCCATCAGCATCCTTTAAGTATTCATTAATATCACCATTCTCAATCTCTTCAGAATTAACCCATTTGATATTAACCTCAACATCATTTGCAATTCCACCATGGCGTAATGATTCCGCAACACTTAGATAAGCATCGTGCAGTTCCACATATTTACCAACTAACGCAATTGTAACAGTACCCTTTGGATTCTTTTGCCTTTTAACCATTTCCTCCCAATCGCTTAGGTCCGGTTCCTTGCACTCAATGCCTAGTCTCTTGCAGACTATTTTAGCAAGGCCTTCCTTCTCTAGCATCAATGGCACTTCATAGAGCACTTCAGCATCAAGATTTTGCACAACAGCACCCTCTGGTACATTACAGAAAAGACTTATCTTGTCCTTCATATCCTGTGACAAGTATTTTTCTGTTCTGCAAACTATAACATCAGGCTGAATTCCTATACTTCTCAGCTCTTTAACACTATGCTGAGTAGGCTTTGTTTTTAATTCCTCTGACTTTCCAAGATATGGAACTAGTGTAACATGAATATACATTACATTCTCTCTTCCAACATCAGTAGAAACCTGTCTTATTGCTTCCAGAAACGGAAGACTCTCTATATCTCCTACGGTACCACCAATTTCTGTGATTACGACATCAGTTCTTTCAGACTTTCCTACTCGGTATACCCTATCTTTGATTTCATTAGTAATGTGAGGAATTACCTGAACAGTACCTCCAAGGAAGTCACCTTTTCTCTCTTTACTAATAACAGACCAGTAAATTTTCCCTGTTGTAATATTGCTATTCTTGCTGAGATTCTCATCGATAAATCTTTCATAATGACCCAAATCAAGGTCTGTCTCAGCTCCATCTTCTGTTACATAAACCTCACCATGTTGATATGGACTCATAGTACCCGGATCAAAATTTATATATGGATCAAACTTTTGAATTGTAACTTGTACTCCTCTTGCTTTTAAAAGCCTTCCTAATGATGCCGCTGTAATACCTTTTCCCAACCCGGAAACCACACCACCAGTTACGAAGATATACTTTACTGACATTGTTCTACTCCTCTCAAAATGTTCGTACGTGATTAATATATATAAATGCATTAAATGTTATTTTAACAAAATGTTAATATTAATACAATATACCCATACTTTTAATATTTTATATTTTGGTACAACAAAGGTCAATATATTTATAGACAAAATTTCTTCTCCCAAAAGACACCATCAAAAACCAACCATCTATCCTATTTAATAGTTTCCTATTTATATATTTTAAGCATAAAAAAAGTGTGTCAAACACCTGACACACTTTAATTAACATAAGCAATGTTGGCTTGCCAACTTGCGTTATATGTTAAAATCCGGAAGTCTTATTTTTTTTGTAAGTAATTGCAATAAGCCTTTTGGCACTTTCTATTAAAACCTGTTTATCAAATATTAAATTAATAGCTATCGTGATAATTCCACACCAGATAATGACTGCACCAGCACAAATAAGCCAATCAGTTAGGGTAATACAAGTAATTTTAATAATATAAATAAACGGTATATATGCTAAAAAAATAATTAGAAATATTCTTCCTAAACGTAGTACGCTTTTGTAATGATTATTTTTTGTAATAGTTTTATTGACAACTATTATTAAATCAAGTGTTCTATATGCTGCAGCTATAATCATTACAATTAATACAGCAATAATAATATTCATTCTATTGGCAAGTATTACAGCCAACCCAATAAATAATATGATTTGAATAACATTAGCATTTCTTGTTTCTCTATAAATGCCCGCACCATTTACTATTGCTGTTTGTGGCAATCTTGCATTAAATATTACGCCCCAAATTACAAATAGTAATACATATTTTGAATTTGAATATACTGCATCTTCAATTCCTTTAGTATATATTTGTATAAAAGGTGTACATAGAATTAGTGCGGCAGAAAATAGTATGGATTCAATGAAATATAACGAAAACTCATATTCATTATTTATTTTTTTTAATGTTTCGCTTTCATTGTTTGCAATTATATTGCCAAAGGATGCTGAGCTTCCCATTGTAAAGACAGAAAGTATACCTGTAACCCCGATGAAAATCATACTATAAATAGAAAATACACTTGCTGATTTTAATGAAATAATTGACACTATTACAATTGGAAGAGATGTCATTATGCTCATACTCAGTTGAAATATAAGCGCATCCCATCTTTTATCGTTTTCAACTTTATAATCACCAGCCTTACAGTAGCTTAAATTAGGATATCGCTTTTTAACATAGGCTCTTAATATGCTTGATCGCACAAAAAAGGTTACTAACGGAACTGCTTTAACAATAATGATATTTGCATTTAATTGTATTAAAACTACTGTTATTATAAAATTTAAAATTAGAGCTACAATTGAAGTAATATTAACTACATAATATCTTTGATCCGCCGTCAAAAGAACTCGATATTTTGCTAAAGTATAAAAATCTAAAGCCCCATAAGCACCAATAACAATTATTAATACTATAGTAGCTTGTAAATTAATGCTTTCTCTTTTTATTACTAGTGGATAAATTAACGAAAGGCCTACTACCAGCATAAAATACCATAAGCTTGCTTTAATGTATGATTTTCTTGCTGTTGTTGTAATATTATTAATTTGGCTGTAGTCTTCTGTCGCAAGAGGCTTATACAAGGCAAAAATAAGAGTGGCACCAAGTCCAAACTCAATATATTGGAAATATGAAACAAACTGTACTACAGAAGATATAAGCCCATTTATTTCTGAACCATATGTAATTATAAATAATCTTGGCAAAATCAATCCAAAAAGAAGTGTAAATACTTGATAAAGTGCTGCACTTACAACATTGTATATGAATTTTTTGGTTCTCATTAGTTAAATCCCTGATCTTTCTTTGTGAATTATCCTACTTATTAACTTGATAATTTACAGATTTCCTCAAAATTTCGCTTGCAATTTTGATTATCAAACAATGGGAAAAATCTTTCTTGACGCGTTTTAAAGTAATCATTATTTATACAATTATTCTCTAATAGATTATTTAAGTTGAAATATATTGAATCAATTTTATATGCGACAGGACCAAATCCATCCTTTTCGTAGTCAAAATAGCCCTTAGCATATTGTGATTTACAAAATTTCTCATAATCAAATTGAAAATAAAGCACTGGTCTCTTCATATATGCAAAATCGAAATATACACTTGAATAATCTGTAATTAATACAGCTGATTCTTTTAATAAAGCCTGAACATCGAAATCTTTAAAACAAGCTATTTTTATATTACTACTAGAGCTTTTAAATGCTTGAATATATTTTTGAACTTCATAATGTGGATAAAAGACCATCTCGTAACCATATTTTTTTAGCAAATTGATAACTTTTTTATTGTTAATTAAGTTATTAAATTGAATATAATACTCAGATTGTTTAAACGCCTCTATATCCTTGCAGTTATTAAGCCATATTCTCCAAGTCGGCATAAGTAAAATCTGCTTTTTTACTTTGTCATCATGTAAATTGTCAAATCTACACAGTCCTAAATATTTTACAACATCTTCATTAAAATTGAATTTATCATAAACAAAATCAAACTCCGGTTTTGCACCACAAACAAAGAGGTCTAAGCGTACATTAGGATAATATAAGAAACTTAAGTTATCCTTAGTTATTCCATGTTGTAAAAACACCTTTTTCCCTTTTACTAAACCTATTTTATCAAGTTTCATAAATAAAAGCATATCTGGTGCATAGCCCATTATATGCGTACTGATTTTTATGTCAGCCAGGCAAAAATAAAGATAATGTTTCCAACTGCCTTTATTAATTACTTTGGCAAGTGGAGTTACTTTTTTTCTATCAGGTGAATCTTTTGTAATTACAAAAGCTATATTAAGATTGGGTTGATTACTATGAATATATTTTACTAGATGATATGCGCTATCTCTGGCATCTGTACCACGTTCAGCAATCAGCCACAGATTTTTATAATTTTTATTCATATGTAAAACTAAAGCCAAAGGGTATATTAGCAAATATTTCATTAAATATACAGTCCATTTTAAGTACAAATTAATTTTCAACACTTTGTTGCCCCCTCCCTTTGTTTTTGTTATGATGCACTACTATCTCCTAAAAGAACTGGAACTGTTTTAAAGATTATTTTAATGTCATACTTAAAGCCTCTCTCACGTATGTACTTTAAATCTAATCTGCACATATCTTCAAATCCTATATCATTTCTACCGCTAATCTGCCATAGTCCTGTAATTCCAGGCTTAACAGATAACCTCAAATTATGCCAAGCATCATATTTTTGAACTTCTCTCCCTATCGGAGGTCTCGGTCCCACAAAGCTCATTTCACCTTTTAGAACATTATACAGTTGAGGCAATTCATCAATACTGGTTTTTCTTATAATCTTCCCAACCTTGGTAATTCTAGGGTCATTTTTAATTTTGAACATATGCCCACTTACCTCATTTTTCTCTTCTACCTCGTTGAACCTATTTTCCGCATCTGATACCATTGATCTGAATTTATACATATTAAAAGGTTTACCTTTAAACCCATTTCTTTTTTGATGAAAAAACGCAGGTCCTGGAGAGTCAATTTTAATAACAATAACTATGAGCAAAAATAGCGGTGACAACAATATAACTGCTGTGAGTGCGGCTATGAAATCAAATATTCTTTTACCAAATATATATATTAGCGATACGTTTTCAAACATAGCTCTCTGAACAACTATATAATTAGCATTATATTCTATATCTTTCATACAAACCGCTCCCACCTTAATATATTTTTATAGGCTAAATCATCACTATTTCCACTTTCTAATATGTTTTTTGCGTTGTCATGAAAAAGCACACTTGCAGCTTCATTTCCAACCCATTGGGATACATTATTGTAGGCTTGTGTATACCAACTCACATAATCCTCTGCACAGTGAGCATTTGAAGCCACCATATCAACAAAATTCATTTGCAGCAGTTTTTTTGAGAATTCTTTTATTTTGAAGCCATATACCCCTACAATGCTGGCAGCATCAAGTTGAATATAGCAGCCTGCCTTTATAAATGCAACAAAGTACTCAAATTTGTTGAGGAATACTCTATTTCTTTCTATATGTGCAATTACGGGGATTATTTTTTGTAGTCTTATCTTGCAAACCATTTCGACACATTTTTGCGGACTGGCATTAAACGGGAATTCAAAGAGTATAATTCCCGATTTGCTCATGCTAAGTTTTTTTCGATTCTTTATTAATAGTTGATTAATTGGATTTACAAAAACCTCATATCCCAAATTAATTGTGACGTTATAATCTCTTGCTCGATATAATAACTCTTGATAATTGTCTTCTACACGTTCTAAATCAAAAACTGTTTCATGATAGTGGGGAGATGCCACTATTAAGCTTATTCCAAGCCTTTCAGCCTCCTTAACCATATTTAAAGATTGAGTGATTGTTGAAGGCCCATCATCAACCCCAAATATAATATGGCTGTGAATATCAATCATATACTACCAGTTCCTTTCTATTTTCAAAGTTTTCTGACTTCTAATCTTCAAAGCTTCTAGTTATGCAGTGGCAATAAATTCTTCAGATAAATCTTCAATATCTTCAATGCTTTGTTCAATCAGATTTCCATCTTTTAATCTCAAAATTCTCGAACATATACGTAATGCTGTAGGTCTATGGGTTATAACAATGCAGGTTCTACTCGGCTTCATTTTATGAATTCCATTTAAAACTCGCATTTCAGACTCTATATCAAGTGAAGAAGTAGCCTCATCTAATATAAGGACAGGAGCTTTCCTAAGTAATGCCCTTGCGATTGAAATTCTTTGGGCTTGACCTTCTGACAAACCCATTCCACGTTCTCCAATTTTTGTTTGTATCCCCTCGGATAAACCTTTAATAAAATCCATAGCACATGCTGCTCTAACTGCTGTTTCCACCTCTTCAACAGAAGCTTCTAAAAATCCCGATTTTATGTTTTCCTCTATTGTCCCACTAAATAACGTATTGCCCTGAGGTACATATGAGATCCAATCTCTTGTATCTGCAGAAGCCTTAAATTCTTCCCCACTTTCTAAGACAAATGATGCACTTCCCTTGTCTGGTTTAAGTAATGCCAATAGAATCCTGATAAGGGTTGTCTTGCCCTCGCCTGATGGGCCAATAATACCTACTATCTCCCCTGGCTGTATATTTACAGTCAATTTTTCAAGTATTGGCC
>JAEZOA010000090.1 GCA_023441625.1 Bacillota bacterium | reverse complement strand
GCACATAGGTTGCGGTGATGCTCATGTTGAGGATTTTCAAAAATAATGCTTCCATCACTTTCGCCTCCTGTACTTATCAATCATCTGCTTGATTTGCTCTGCCTCATCATCAGTTATTTTTTCATCGCCTAAAAATGCAGCTATAAACTGCGGTAGCGAGCCGTCGAAGCTACGTTCAAGCACCTGACGACTTTCAGACTTCTGAACCTGCTGGCGTTTGATTAGCGAAGTGACAATGGTATTTTCGTTTTGTAAAAGCTCTTTATCGCAAAGCCTCTTAATAACGGTATATGTGGTGGTTCGCTTCCAGCCAAGCTGCGCTTCAGCCAACTTGCACAGTTCCGGCGATGCAATGGGTTCTGCTTCCCATACAATTGAAAGCAAACGGTAGTCAGCATTGCTTAGCTTTAGATCTTGTATCATAGAAATCCCTCCAGTCGAAAACATTAGACTGTAATTAGTCTAACATGTTCGACTGAGAATGTCAATAATAACGAATGCAATCCTGATTATCCTTTCATCATAAACCTTGTTCCACATCTACAAGATTGAATACAGATAGAACCTGCTCGAACCGCTATCTTTAACTCATGTCCATTCATTAATTCAATTTTGTTGAAATCAAATCATACATTAATAGCTATCGTTGCATGTCCGCAAAAGGTAGCCATTATTTTCATTTTTTATACGTTTATCAAGTCAGTGTTACATAAGAAAAGACGTGAAAGCATCCTCTCACGTCAAAATATATCTTGATCCCACATAGAATAAAATTACTCTTACAGGATGAATAATTTAAAACTTAACAGATGGCTTGGTTCCATCCATTTTAATCAGAGTAGTTTTTCCACTTGTTACATTTGTAGAGGACTTTGAAACTATCCAATCTCCTGCAATACCAAAAAGGTAAGCTTTATAGCCAGTCTTACCAAGCAGCTGAGTTTTATTTTTGCCATCAAGGTCTCTTATAAATAGGTTGTAGTCCTGTACATAAAGCAACTTATTATCTTTGATGGTATAGGTAAATACCGCTTCCTTAAAATACGTATTCCAATTATCCTTGTCATTAACACTTTTAGTATAAAGATATCCATCTTTCCCAGGCCATCTACTGCTTTTACCCTGATTGCCCATCATAATTATCTTGTCATCTGAGAATTTCTGCTGCTGATACCATTCTCCCTCTGCTAAAACCTCTCTATCAACTTTCTTGCCATACTCACCCAGCTTCACCCTACTTACCCATGCTCCATTGAAATATATATAATCCCCTTCGATATAGAAGTTTGCAAGTTTATTGTCACTTATTGAGGCGCTGCCAACAGAAAATATGGTCTGACGTTGCCAGGTATCAGGTATCATGTCTCTTCCTATCATTTCAAATTGGTAAATATTACTTGTATTTTGTGGATTTGCCCAGCGATCATAGTCATTATATATACAGTAAACCGAATCATCCACTATCAGCACCTTTTGCATTTGCTGACCGGGACCAGAATATATGGGCTGACTATGAGAAATTTTATCGTTACCATCCAAATCATTACTGTACAGATACCCATCTAAAGTATAATATATTCTTTCATTTACAATATTAATGTTGGTAGCATATGCCTCCATGAGTTTCTTTATCTGAGTTCCTTCATTATTCATTTTATATACTGAACCAATATTCATAAAATATATATTATCCTTGTAGCTTGCTGTAAAGCCATCCCACATTCTGTTGAAGGCAGTATTTCCCTGCTGATTGAGCTTTCTTTCCAGTTTACCTGTAGCATTATACTTATAGCTTGTCATCAGTTGATAATCGGCATACTTTCCCTTTTCAACAGCTTTATACCCACAGCTTAGCAGCTTGGCTGCTTCCTTCATACTAAAGCAATAGTTGTCGTTAATTATGTAGCCCGATACATTTACCGCAGTTCCATCTACACAGACTTCTCCCCCATTGGTGGCAGGGTAGTCAAGCAAATAGGAGGCTGAGTATTCCGTTCCGTTAAGGATATGATTCTTTCCAGTAGTTATATTAAGGTTACTGCCATTCTTTACAAATGTAAATCTAACAGACAGGTCCCGTACTGAAGCTGCTATATCCTGTATTTTGTAATAGTACTGAGAGTTTATCATATATGCTTCTGTAGGCTGATAAGCTCCGTTTACATAAATTCTTGAAACTACTGACTTAGTTTTAACTCCTGCTGCATTTACGGTACCAGACTGCGGTACTGCACTAAGCAGCATAAATAGTATCAATAAAAAAGATATAATTCTCTTCATATTAATTCCAGCGCCTCCATCTTCTCTATTTTTCAAATGCTTATTTCCGTTTTTGTAAATAACTTAATTCTGACATTACTCCAAACATCTCAATATTTTTGTGAGTGCTGTTTTTTATAATGTTTTTAGCAGAATTGAGGATACCCTCTTCCTTTTTCCCACTTACCTTTATACGGTTTGCATACATTTTTTTCAGCTCGGCTGTGCTTGATTTCTTGCTGAGGTCTATGTCAGTATACAAATATGCTGTTCCCTTAGTGCGCCACTCATAGTCAAAATTAGCGTTATACAGCGTCTTTACCCTTGTTTCGCTAAGCACGATAATTGGTTCAAAATCACTTGTGGCAATTACTTTTCCGTTAGAATCAATCAGTATCTGTTTCTTATTATCAAAAATACCGAGGAAGTACCCCCCATCAGCAGGAATAAGATAATATCGTGTATCTGCCAGTATTATCTTACCGTCCTTGTTACAGAGGCCCTTTTTGTATGTAGTAAAATATATTTGGTTACCATTCATTATCTTTCCGTTTACCATATAAGAGTCAGGTATAATGGTTTTATTCTGAGAATCAACGATTTTTGCATTCTTGTCTGTCTCAACATAAAATCTATTTGAACCCCAATATTCTACGCTTTTATATAACTTTTCGTAATTTTTATAGAAGCTCTCACGTTCTTTGGCATTATAATTTTTACAATCCCGTTCTCTCTTTTCTTTCTCAGTCAGATAAATCCTTTTCCCATTAAAGTCATAACAGAACTTATCTTTTTGCCCAGAGAACTCTACATAGTCATTTCCTACATGTATGCTATATTGCCCAGCAATAGCAAATTTAACCTTTCCATTCTTTTGAAGAACACCTGAATAGCACTGATTACCCTCATAATATCTTACTCCTGCAAGTCCATTATTAAAGCTGGATGCATATGAAAACTTGGGTTGAGTCAGTGCTTCGCCCTTAGGATTTATAAAGGTATATCCGATACCCCTGTCGTCATCGGGAATTTTTATTGCGCCCACTCTGTAGACTAAAGCCCATCCTTCAACAAAGCCATTATCGTCCTCGGCATCTCCATCGAATGCTATATTACGCGCTCCATCATAGGGTAGTATCTTTTTTGTACCTTTTTCGTAATCTATAAGTATTACCCTGCTATGCCAGCCAAACTTGGCATTCTTATTATTGGGGTCATACTCTGTTGCAAGACCAACTCCATTGCTGATTGATATAGTAGAATTTTCAAATTCTGTAGCTCCCGTTGTAAAGGATTGAAGCTTAGGTGTCTTCAGTGAGGCTGCACTTATATTTAACGTACATAACATTGATAAAATAATTATAAAAGCAATAGTCTTTTTCAAATTACTGTCCCCTTTCTCTCATAAATATTAATCATAATTATGTCCATGCCCCGCATTTGGCACAAAACTCCATTAAAGTACTGGCATGGACTCGGTCCACATTTTTTTGTTTATTGTAGTTCTTTCAACCTTAATTATATCTCTAAATCGAACTATTAAAATTATTTTGGTACGAAATGTCATTAAAACGGCGTGAAATGTTTTTTAGCGGCAGCACAATTCTCATGATAAATATCTCTCCTTTTGTCTCAAAGGAGCAGTAACCGTTGTATTTTTCAGCAATCATGTCCATGCTTTTAGCCCCAAAGCCATGCCCCTCTCGGTGGCTTTGCGGCAAGCCATTCTCCATTACCACCTTACCTGCAAAGCTGTTTTCTATAAGAATAAGTAAATTGCCCTTGTGGGTTTGGCAGCTGATTCCTACTTTTCTGAATTGTTCATCAGCAACCTGTGCGGCGGCTTCTATGGCATTTTCCAAGCCGTTTGACAACAGGGCGCAAAGCTCTGTTTCGGAGATAGAAAGAGACTGCGGCAGCTGGGCATTAACTGAAAAAATAACACCATTTTTTTTTGCTTTCGTAGCAAAGAAGGACAAAATCAGATTGACGGTATTATTCTCACAATAACGTTTTGGGGTGATACCCTCGATATCCTCCTGTGTAAGCTTTACATATTTCTGCGCTTTTTCAAGATCTCCCTCAGCAAGATACCCACCAATCAGGGCCAGATGATGCCTCATGTCGTGGCGGTATACAGCGGCCTGCTCCTGTGTTGCATGCAGTGCAGACAACTGCTGATCTGCACTCTCTAGCAGTAAGGATAAAGCTATCTTTACTCCCTGCAAGGCTTCCTTTTCACGGGCGGATTTTGCGATATCCAAAATTAGAGCATAAGCAATAAGTGTGATTATAAAAATAAGAATACGCAGATTAAAAACTCCTATAGACTTAACACCGGCATAGTTATACATTCCCAGCCAGTAGTTAGCTATATAATACGCTAACGGAAGAAGGCAAAGCTTTATAAAACTAAGTCCGTTATAGTTTTTGATTAAATAATTGAAATTTATTTTAAAAAAGCGGTAAATAATCAGCAGCACAATCGCACACACTACTATGCCTAAAATATAAAACCCTGTCGGATAAAGCCACTTCGCAGTATGTGAAATGATGGTCAGTACCATACTTGCGGGATAAATCAAAAAAACTGCGGTAAACAGGGCAAAAATTACTTTTATAGCAGAGGTTTTGGTCGTAATCCAAAAAATTAAAAAGATTGGAATATGAATAAGCAGTACATAGAGCTTCATGTGCTGGTACACTGTCAAAACCAGTGAAAGTGACATATTCGCGGCTAGAACCAGCAGATTACCAACCACGAAAAACATACGATGGGTACCTTTAAGGTTTTTGATACGGACATCTAAAAGAAGCATCTGAGCACAAATGCCAAACAGGATGGTCATACATATTAAAAAACTTGAAAAAACAGCCATCACTACACCCCTTTTTCCAGTACAAATGCTTCATATATGCCTCCCGTACCTTGACCCCATCTTTTTCAGCAACTTAGTCTTTGCTAATTATACAATAATTTTTAATTATTTACCATTACTAGCCTTGATTTTTTAGTCAATAATAGACGAACACTTACAAAATTATATAAATTCCACGCTTTTTCTAGTCCGGCATGTGTAAATCAATAAACTTGTCTTGCACGAATTTTATTCTTACAAAACAAAATTAGCTTTGCCAAGCATTGTCAGATTTTGAAAGCTTACGAGAAATACTACAAAAAAAAAGCCAGTTGGCTAATGACATTTAACCGCTGGACTTTTGTAATTATCCTGTGCATTACAATTTTACTACAATTATAATTTTCCTATCACAATAAATTAAATACTATTTCTGATAATTTTTGTACTTTCTCTACAAATAAGCTTTCCACCAAACTGTAACTTTGTAACAGGTGCATTTGGATGATTTATACGATAATGTAGACGACGTACAGACCAAACCCCTATGTCTTCTGTAGGAACACGCATAGTTGTAAGAGGTGGATCAGCCATTACACAAAATGGGATATCATCAAATCCTATAATAGATATATCATCCGGAATATTGTACCCCTTACTTTTTAGAGCCTTCATAGCACCAATTGCAATAGTGTCATTATCAGCAAAAATAGCTGATGGAAAATCTGTATTGTTATCAAGTAGCTTACTCACACTTTCATGTGAATTCTTCATTGTAACACCAACACTATAAACATATTTTGGATTATACTCTAGTCCAAATTGCTTAATAGCTTTTAAATATGCAGAATAGCGCTCCTGAAAATTTTCGATTTCAACATTACTGTGTAAATATCCAATGTTTTTATGGCCTAATTGAACGAGATGCTCTATAGCCATATAAACAATATCCTCATTATTCATCACAACACTGTCAGCAGCATAAAATCCAAGATGATTGTCCACTACTACAAAAGGAACATTCATGCTATCCATATAATGATAATATTTAGGCTCTAGCTCGGTTCCCAATACAATAACACCATCAAGAGGATCTTTCAGTAACATATCAAAAACTTCGTGAATCATATCTTCACCGAAAGAGGTTATTACAAAATTAAAACCCCTTCTGCGTGCTTCTCTTTCAGCAGAATCTATAATTGAAGCAACAAAACCTGCATTACCATCAACAAGTAAAGAGTGCTTAGTATATTTTAAAAACCGTATACTCCCACCTTTTGCAGAAGTTTTACTCTGTGCAGATACTGTATATCCGTTTTTACTAAGCATATCCAATACTCTACTACGAGTATCTGCACTTACACCATCCTTTTGATTAAGCACCATCGACACAGTAGACGGCGATACATTTAAAGCTAAAGCTATTTCCTTTAAAGTCATACATTTACCACCTAAAAGTAATTTACAATTATGTTTAGTATACCATAATTCAAGCTTGTCTTCACCACAAATAGCTATTTTTTATAATAAACCTATTAAATATTTACTTGCAGTTTCAACCAAGATTTTAGCAACCACTGCTCCTGGATCAAGCAATGTTCTTGATTGTTCACCACGAATAGCAGAACGTCCGTGAACTGCAACCATTGTAGTTGTATTATTGGCACCCTCAGCTGCTGCACTAGCTGCATTATTTAGTACTTTAGCCATATCAGCATTTTCTGAGACTGATTCGAGAGCCTTTACAGCAGGATTTAAACCATCAATAAATGTTTTATCCCCTATCTTCGCTTTTCCACGTGCCATAACACCATTCATATAATATTCAAATATCAATCCTATACGATGCAGTTCAAATTCAGACTGATTTTTTAGATTTTTACCAATCTCCATTAAACCTGATGCCATTAATGTACCCATCGTAGACGGTACAGCAACTGACATCGCCTTTCCTGCAAAGTAGAATAATTTACCAATATCATTTGTTTCATTCTCCATAGCGCTCTTAGCTGCGGCCTCGAAGCCATCAGCCATTGTAAGCCCTAGATCTCCATCACCAACAACACTATCTAAATTTATTAAATATTCTTTATTTTCCTTCATGCTTTCTGACCATGCTACAAAGAGTCCTTTTAATTCCTTTGTTGTTAATAACACAATGATTTCCTCCTGTTAAGAAATTATTTTTGTACAAAAAACGGCGTACAAGCAGGGTGTGACAATAAATCTTTTAGTTCATCATCCAATTTAAGCAAAGAAATTGATACTCCTGCCATTTCCATAGCAGTTGCATACTCACCCACATACGTTTTATATACACGGATACCACGCTCTGTAAGAATTTGATTAACTCGGCGGTATACAACATATTGTTCTTCGAGAGGTGTGGCGCCAAGACCATTAATCAGAACAGCTACCTCATCACCTGAAACATATGGAATATCATTAATTATTGGTTCCATCATCTCATTAACAATATCATCTGCAGGCAATAGTTTTCCTCTGCGTATACCTGTTTCGCCATGAATACCCATTCCTATCTCCATCTCATCATCTGCAATTTCAAAGCTTGGACGTCCAACACGAGGAACAGTACAAGGTGAAAGAGCCACCCCCATCGTACGTACGTTATCACAGACCTTGAGTGCAATACGTTTAACTTCATCTAGTGACATCATCTTATCAGCTGCTGCTCCTGCACACTTAAATACAAAGAAGATTCCCGCAACTCCACGTCTGCGATTTGGGTCACCGGGAACGCTTGGCGCTGCAGATGCAACATCCTCACCAGCTACTACGGATTCAACCCTGATTGATTCCTCAAAGTCAGCCATTTCAGCTGCCATATCAAAGTTGAATATATCACCATTGTAATTTCCGTAAATATATAATACTCCTGCACCCGAATCAATAGTTTTAGTTACAGCAAGCATCTGTTCAGCACTTGGGGATTGGAATACATCTCCAACACAGCAGCCATCCAGCATTCCTTCACCAACATAGCCTAAGAACAATGGTAGATGTCCACTCCCACCCCCGGTTGCAATTCCAACCTTACCATTCTTTTTTACTGTAGTGACCAAACATCTTAAATCATCCTCGACGCATTTAACCTTTTCAGGATGAGCGAGATAAATACCTTCCAACATCTCGTTAATAAAGTTTTCAGGTTTATTTATAATTTTTTTCATATAGGATTTCCCTTTCTTTTTTTAATTTGTATTTATTTGGATACTTTAGTTTTTAACCTTACAATGTGGTATTCTTATACCAACATTAGCAAATAAAGATTCATATTTATTTACTTTCAGATTTTTTCATAAAAAATTTAATTATTTCATTAACAATTACCGGAATTAATGCCAATACAATTACTAAATCCCAATCTCCCAAGCTCAAATTTTGCATACCAAATGCATTTGCTAAGAATGGTACGGAGATACATATAACTTGTAGTATGAATCCCACAATAGTTGCACCTACCAAGTACATATTAGAGAATACACCAATTTTAAATATTGACTTGTAAGAGTTTCTCATTGTAAATGCAAAGAATAACTGTGAAGTAGCAAGTACTATGAAGGACATTGTTCTAGCATAGGTTAGAACCTCTTCTGGTATATTGCTTGCACCAAGATTATAGCCGTGTTCATTCAATCCCGCCCAGAAGGCTACTAAAGTTAATATACCTATCAATGTACCACCAATAATTGCTCTCATCCCTGCTCCATGTGCAAAGAAACTTTCTTTGGGGTTTCTTGGCTTCTTTTTCATAACATCCTTATCACCAGGGTCCAAACCAAGTGCTATCGCAGGTAATGTATCAGTTATTAAATTTATCCAAAGGATCTGAGTTGGTATCAATGGGACAGGCCAATAGAATAATATAGATGCAAATACTGTAATAACTTCTCCTAAGTTACAGGATAATAAGAATATGACAGCTTTCTTTATATTATTATAAATATTTCTTCCTTCTTCAATGGCATTTACAATTGTTGAGAAATTATCATCCGTTAATATCATATCGCTGGCACCTTTGGAAACATCAGTTCCAGTTATACCCATTGCAACACCAATATCAGCATATTTTAATGAAGGAGCATCATTTACACCATCACCAGTCATAGATACTATATTCCCATGTGCTTTAAAGGCTCTAACTATCTTAACCTTATGTTCTGGCGATACTCTGGCAAACACTCTGTAATTATTAATTTGATTGGAGAATTCCTCATCTGTCAGTTCATCTATTTCAGTACCAGTGATACTCTGTTCTAGTGAGTCTGCAATTCCTAATTCCTTTGCAATGGCAAATGCTGTATTTTTATGGTCTCCAGTAATCATTATAGGTGTAATACCTGCCATTTTTGCTTCTGTTATGGAATCCTTTACTTCTAGTCTTGGAGGATCAATCATACCAACTAGTCCAATTATCGTTAAATCCTTTTCCATCTCATCAGGTTCAATTATATTCTTCGTATCCTTGAAAGCTGCTCCAAGAACTCTAAGAGCATCGTTTGACATCTGTTCAGTTACTCTTAGAAAGTCTGCCTTTAATTCCTCAGTCAATGGAACTATCTTTCCGTCTATAAGGGCACTGCTGCAAATTTTTAACAAATTATCAATTGCCCCTTTTGTATGAACTCTATATCCATTTCCTTCTTCATTAAGAGTAGACATTAGTTTTCTGTCAGAATCGAAGGGTTTTTCTGAAACCCTCTTATTTATTTTGTTTAGAGCTGTTTTGGTAAGGTTATATCTATTTCCTAAAACTATTAAAGCTATTTCAGTAGGGTCACCTGTACCCTGTTCATTTTCATATGTGGCATCAGAGCATAAGACAAGTGTCCTAATCAACTCGCCTTCATCTTTTAAGGCACTCAATGTATCTTGTGCCTGAGGTACTTCTTTCAAATTATTAAGTGTGTAGTGCTTGACAACTGTCATTTTATTCTGTGTCAGTGTACCGGTCTTATCAGAACATATAATATTAACACAGCCCAGTGTTTCAACCGCAGGAAGCTTTTTAACTATAGCATTAATCTTTGACATTTTTGTAACACCAAGCGCCAGAACTATGGCAACTATAGCTGCTAGGCCTTCAGGAATCGCTGCTACTGCAAGACTTATAGCCGTTAAAAACATATCAAATAAAGGTCTTTTCTGTATTATTGCAACCACAAATATCAATACACATATGCCTATACATATAAAGCCAAGGATTCTGCCAAGCTCGTCTAATCTTTTTTGTAAAGGAGTCATTTCATCGTTATCTTCATCAAGAATTTTTGCTATTTTACCTATTTCTGTATCCATAGCTGTTCCTACGACAATGCCTTCACCTCTGCCATAGGTAGTAAGTGTAGACATAAATGCCATATTGGATTTATCACCTATAGGAGTTTTTGGATCTTCAAAAATAACATTTGCATTTTTATCTGAAGGAACCGATTCTCCGGTAAGCGCTGATTCCTCAATCTGGAGATTAGCACTCTCTATAAGTCTTAAGTCGGCAGGTACAAATCTACCAGCATCCAATATGATAATATCACCTAGAACTATTTCTTCGGAATTGATTTCTTTTACTTCCCCATCACGTCTGACAAGAGCTTTCGGAGTTGTCATCTTTTGAAGAGCTTCTATTGCTTTTCCAGCTTTGTATTCCTGAGCTACTCCAATTACTGCATTTAAAATAACTACTAATAGAATAATAACTGCATCTACATACTCTCCAATTGCAATAGTAATTGCTGCTGCAGCTAAAAGGATATAGATAAGCATGTCCTTAAGTTGATCAAAAAACATAGAAAATAAGCTTTTTTTCGGTTTGCTTTTGAGCTTGTTGAGACCATATTTTTCAAGTCTAGCTTTAGCCTCTTGACTCGAAAGACCTATTGCTTGATTAACATTAAGATCATTCAATATTTCTACCCGCGATTTTGAAAACCACATATTAACACACCTTTCAACAATGTTTTTAACTCCTTTAAAGCTTTAGTATTAAAAAATCAGTGTATTTCTATACGACTATTATAACAACTAACTATAGAATGTCAATTAAGATTTTAATAAATTTTAAATATATTTTAATAATTTTTAATCAGTAACAATTCAAATAATCATGCTTAAGATTCAGTAACACCTTCATTTTTCTACATTTTTTATGATTATAATACAAATTTCAATAGATATATTCCCATATTTTTTGTAATTTTGCATAAAATACATAGTTTATTCTTTAATAAATTCTTTTAAATTATATTGACATCGAGATAAGCGAATAGTATACTTCGAAATATAGAAGGTAATGTATTTAGAAATTTTAAGCTAAATTTATTAAATTATACTATAGTTATAGAATTCTAAATATTGCCTATACTAAAAATATTCAAGCAAACATCAAACGATAGGAGTGGACAAAAATTGAAACTTTTAAACGGAGTAATTACAGCTATGGTAACACCATTTAATAAGGATGGAAGTGTCAACCTTGAAAAAATGTCAAACCTAACAGAATTTTTGATATCAAAAGGAGTTCATTGCTTGTATCCATTAGGTACGACGGGAGAATGCTTACGAATATCCAAAGAAGACAGAAAAGCTATTGCAGAAACAGTAGTTAGGACAGCGAATCATCGCGTAACTGTTTATATTCATGTGGGAGCTACAACACAGGAAGAAACAATTGAGTTAGCAAAGCATGCAGAGCAAATCGGAGCAGACGGCATTGGAGTAGTTACACCAAATTACTTTGCCGTAAATGATCGTGAAATGGAAGAGTACTTTACTACTATTTCAGACAGTCTATCCTCTGATTTTCCTATATATCTATATGGAATTCCACAATGTGCTGCAAACGATCTTTCCTTTGAAGTTGTTCAAAAAATAGCAAATCGTTGTAAAAATGTTGTTGGCATAAAGTATAGTTATCCTGATTTACTTAAGATGGATAAATTCCTTACTATTAATAATGATAGTTTTGATGTAGTTCCAGGAACTGATAGATTATTTCTGTCAGAACTCGCTATGGGTTGTTCAGGAGTAGTATCTGGAATATCCTGCGTATATCCCGAACCTTTTGTTGCTGTTTACAATGCATTTTTGGAAAATGATATTCCAAAGGCAAGAAAAGCTCAGAAAATTGCAACAAAATATTGTGAAGTATTAAGAAATGGTAGTAACATGTCATATTTTAAAAATGGACTTGCAATGAGAGGTATTGATGCCGGCGTAATGAAAGCACCTCAGCTTGATCTGACGGAAAGTGAGGTTCATGATTTCAAGGCCGCATTAGATGCACTCAATAGAGAGGCGGCTGATTTATTTGATAAATAAATCTATAAAAAAAGAAGATAGTAATTTTGTAGCTTGGATTAAAAATCAAAATGCTGCGCTATGGTTCGGTATTGCATATCTAGCCTTTTCAATATTATTTTTTGTAATGTCATTTGATCTTCAATATGAAACACAATATGGACCAGGCCCAGGTATGTATCCAAGATGGTTATCAGGAATTTCAATTATAATTTCTATCATTTATCTATGGATGTCATGTACTAAGGCAGTTTTCAAATTTGGAACTAGCTTTCCAGGAAAAAAACAATTGATAAGTGTTTTCACAGTTTTTCTTTCCTGTATTGTATTTATCCTTTTACTGGACAAAGTTGGATTTTGCATTGCAGGTTCACTATTGATGTTTGTTGTGCTTATCAGAAATTACAAGCTTTGGCAAGCAATTTTATTGTCAGTTGTAATAACCTTTATTTGTTTCTATATTTTTAAAGTTTTATTCTCAGTTCCATTGCCTGTAAATTCACTTGGGTTTTAGGAGGTTTTACTTATGCTAGATAACTTTGCCGATTTATTATCAGGGTTCGGTGTTGCTTTATCATGGTGGAATCTGCTGTACTGTCTCATCGGTGTTACAGTAGGTATGCTTGTCGGAGTTCTTCCAGGCATAGGTCCAACCACTGGAACCGCACTTTTGATACCACTGACTTACGGTATGGAGCCAGTATCTGCAATTATTATGCTAGCCGGTATTTATTATGGTGGTATGTACGGAGGTACAATCACCTCTGTTTTAATAAACACACCTGGCGAAGCAGCTTCAGTTATAACATGTCTTGATGGTAACCCGCTGGCTAAACAAGGTCGAGCCGGTGTTGCCCTCGGTGTTGCAGCAAGCGGATCTTTTATCGGAGGAATAGTATCAATTTTGGGGTTGGCTCTAATCGGACCTCCACTTGCAGAATGGGCTTTGAAATTTGGCCCAACTGAAATGTTTTCATTAATGCTTTTTGGTCTGACAATGGTTGTAGGATTAATGGGTACTTCAATGATTCGTGGATTGGTTGCCATATTTATAGGTTTAATTCTATCCATCGTTGGTATGGATCCTGTTTCAGGTGCACTTCGCTATACTTTTGATCAACCATTTCTAATTGGCGGTATGGATCTAGTTACAATTTCAATGGGATTGTTTGGCCTTTCTGAAATTTTTATTGGTATGGAAGATCTTTCAGCCGTAGGTAGACCTGAAAAGATAAAAAAGCTTTGGCCAGAAAAGGACGAAATGAAACCAGTGGCTGGTGCTATTGGCCGCGGAACTATTTTAGGTTTCTTTACTGGCTTGATTCCTGGAACCAGTTCAGCAGTACCTGCACTTATCTCTTATTCAATGGAGAAAAGACTTTCCAAGCATCCTGAGAAGTTTGGTAAAGGTGCAGTTGAAGGTGTTGCAGGACCAGAAACAGCTAATAATTCCTACTGTGGTGGTGCAATGATACCACTTCTCACACTTGGAATTCCAAGCTCACCTACTATTGCAATTCTTCTTGGTGCATTTATAATGCACGGCTTAACTCCGGGACCTACTTTGTTCAGTGAACAGCCCGTCTTTGTATGGGGTATTATCGCAAGTATGTTTATAGGAAATGCTATATTGCTGATTATGAATTTGCCACTGGCAGGTTATTGGGCAAAGATCGCTACTATTCCAGCAAAGCTGCTTTATCCTATTGTTTTAATTATATCAGTTCTAGGTGCTTATACTGTAAACAATGATTTATTTGATGTTGTAGTAATGCTTATAGCCGGTGCTGTAGGTTATATTATGAAGAAAATTGATATCCCAATGGCTCCTATTGTTTTGACTTATGTACTAAGTTCAATGATGGAAACTGCATTATTACAATCAGTTAAAATGAACGGAAGTATGGCAGGTCTTGTTACAAGTCCAATTTCTCTTGTAATGATTATTATATCAGCAGCTGTCCTGGTATTCAGTCTTTATGCTGAGATGAAAAATAAAAAATCTGCATTACTCGCTGACAGTGATGGTTAATATTAAGATTAATTTCACATTATATTATAAGAATCTATTAATAATTCAAATAGATTAACAAAAACTATACAAAATGGAGGAAATCGTATGATAGGAAAACGTATGAAAGGCGTAGCGGTATCATTAGTTCTGACAGTATCACTTTTAGCAGGCTGTGGAACAACGACAACAGGATCTGAAAGTACTACTAGCACAGCAGCTCCAACAACTGCTGGAACTTCTACAGCAACAACTACTACATTCCCTGAAAGAGATCTTACTATTGTAGTTCCATTCAATGCAGGCGGAGCATCAGATATGACTGCTCGTATCATTGCAAAGGGTATGGAAAAAGAACTTGGAAAAGCCGTTATGATAGTTAACAAATCTGGTGGATCAGGTGGAGTTGGTATGTCCTATGTTTCAGCAAGTAATCCTGATGGTTATACTATGACCTATGTTCCCGTTGAATTGGTTATGCATAAAGCATTAAATCTTTCTGACCTTACTCCAGATTCATTCGATTATATTGGTCAAACTACATTGGTACCAGCAGCTGTAACCGTTCCAGCAGATGCTCCTTATAATACAATTCAAGAGTTCATAGATTACGCAAAGGCAAATCCTGGTAAAGTGAGAGTTGGTAACTCTGGTACAGGTTCCATTTGGCATATTGCAGCTTCAGCTATTGAACAAAAGACAGGTGTAGACTTTAACCACATTCCATTTGATGGTGCTGCTCCTGCAGTAACAGCTCTTATGGGAAAACACATTGAGGCTGTAACAGTTAACTCAGGTGAAGTAAAATCCGGTGTTGAAGCTGGTAAACTTAAGATTCTTGCTGTTATGACTGATGAACGCGATCCTGCATTCCCAGATGTTCCTACTCTCAAAGAAAGTGGTATAGACATTTCACTCAGTGGTTGGGGTGGTTTCGCAGTTCCTAAGGACACACCAGAAGATGTAAGAAATGTATTAAGTAGTGCACTTGAAAAAGCAGCTAGTACAGATGAATTTAAAACATTTATTGCTGAAAGAGGTATGATTGTTTCATACAAGAACTCAGCTGACATGAAGACTTTCGTTAATGAGCAATACACATTCTTTAATGATCTTCTCTCAAAGATGGATCTAGGAAAATAGCATAAAGTTAGGCAAGAGCTTTTAATCGACTAATGAGGATTGAATTCTGTATTGTACAGAGTTCAGTCCTTTTAGTTATATTAAGATACATTACCTATTATAACAATTAATGTATTTTAAATAAAAAGCAACCGTTGTAGTTAATATTGAAAAGGCTACTAAACAGAACGAGGATTTCCGTATTGCCTTATGGACAGGAAACCATTTACAGCTGACCACGATGAGCATAAGTATTTATGTACTTTCCTCCTGTGTAAATATTAGTTTCACAAAAATATAAGAATTGTAAATGCCAGACATTTTGTCACGTAAATGATGATGGAAGTGTATCTTTTTGATGTTAAGAAAATTTGTAAAATAAATAATTATGTTATATTTTTTGCTAATTAATAAATAATATTATATAAATATAAAAACACATTAATTATGTGGTCAAGGTATTTTTATATTTATTTATCATTTAAAGTTATCGTCACCATACCTACAGGGCTTTACAAGTTGTTGTTGGATTCTTCAATTCAAAGGAATGGAATAACTAACAGCTGTTACAAATTATTGTTTGATAAAGATTATTCTAAAATAGAAACTATAAATATGTATTTTAGCGGATAACCATGGGAGGCAATATATGTATATACATAACATTATAAAACAAAGCGAAAGTATTCTGCAAACTATACATGATGGAATTGTAGTGGCGGATAGTGACGAAAATATACTATATGTAAATGAAGCAAATTACCGTATCACAGGAATCCCATGTAATGAATTCCTTGAAAAAAAGGTATCAGATGTTGTTCCTGATTCTCATATACCACAAGTCATCAAGACTGGTAGTCAACTTATAGGTATAAAATCAAAAGTAAAGGGTAGAGAAGTTATATCTAATATTGTGCCATTTATTCATGATGGAAAAATTGAAGGTGCTATATCCATATTCAGAGATGTCTCAGAAATTCAAAAGCTATATAAAAAGCTTGAGCGTGCTGAATCAACAATAAATCACCTCTATAGTGAGCTTAATTTTATAAATGACAAAGATAGTAACGTTGTCATTGGTAAAAATCCATTAATGCTGAAGATGATTAAAACTGCTCAAAAAGCTTCACAGGTTAACTCTACCGTACTTTTAAACGGAGAGAGCGGAACTGGTAAAGAGGTATTTGCAAGATTTATACACAAGCATAGCTCAAGGTCAGATAAACCATTTATTACAGTAAATTGTGCAGCAATTCCAGAAAGTCTTTTGGAAAGTGAACTTTTTGGCTATGAAGAAGGAGCATTTACAGGGGCTAAAAAAGGCGGAAGACAAGGTATGTTTGAGCTAGCTGATAAAGGAACAATTTTTTTAGATGAGATAGGAGATATGAATTTTCATCTTCAAGCAAAATTATTAAGAGTACTACAAAGTAGAGAAATCATGAGGGTTGGAGGAACCCGATTAAAACATATAGATGTGCGGGTTATTGCTGCTACAAACAAAAATTTAATTGATATGATTGATGAGAATACTTTTAGAGAAGATTTATACTATAGGCTAGCAGTAATAAAGATAGTAATTCCAGCTCTGCGTGACAGAAAGGAAGATATTTATCTGTATATAAACAATTCTGTTGAAAAAATAGGTAATAGGCTTGGAAAACAAGTATCTGTTGCCCCCAGAACATTAAAAATTCTTAATGAGTACTCATACCCCGGAAATATAAGGGAGTTAGAAAATATTATTGAGGTATGTATTGTTAGTGATGAAGATGGTGTGATTGATCTTGACGATTTACCAGAGAATATTTATAACAAGAAAAAATCTGAAAATAATATAAATTTTATATTCAGCAAATTTCCTTCTCTGAGTGAAATAGAAGCCAAAACTTTAGAAAAAGCCTTAGAAACATATAAATCAAAGTCAATCGCAGCTAAGCATTTAAAAATTTCGCGTTCGACTCTTTATCGAAAATTGCAGGAATATGGGATTGAATATGAAGAATAATTTTAAATAAACTAATTGTATCAAAATAAAACATATATCATAAAAGCCATCAAAACTTTGTCCTATATCAGAACAATTTTGATGGCTTTTTGTGTAGTCTATTGTTGAACATCGTCGTTATCGTTCGTTTTACCACCATTCTTTAATAGTTTTATATTGTCTAATATTGAGACACTATTTATTTCTTTACTGTCCTTTTTTGTCTTATCATCCATTAATTAATCACAAAAAAAGTGATTTTTAATAATAATTATATAATTTCTGCAAAAAATAAAGTTGGCATGAAACTTGCTGTTATATATAAGTGTAAGTTAAAAAAATAAACGAAAGAAGGAGAATTACAAATGAAAGAGTATAAGCTAAATGTTGAAACCCCACATTCTTTTTCCTATGTTAAAAGAAATATTCCAAACGTTACAGTTGAACAGCGTGAGCGCGCTCTTCAGTCCACACATTATAACGAATTTGCATTCCCAGCTGGAATGTTGACAGTTGACTGTTTATCAGACTCTGGCACAACAGCTATGACTGATTTGCAGTGGAGTGCAATGTTCCTTGGCGATGAATCCTATGGACGTAACAAAGGTTACTATGTACTTCTCGACACAATGCGTGATGTATTTGAGCGCGGAGACAATCAAAAACGTGTCATCGACCTCGTTCGCACAGGCTGTGAAGATATCGAGAAATTGATGAACGAAATGTATCTCTGTGAATATGAGGGCGGATTGTTCAACGGTGGTGCAGCTCAAATGGAACGTCCAAATACATTCCTTGTACCACAGGGTCGTTGTGCAGAATCCCTTCTATTTAGCGTTATTAGCCAGATTTTAAATACTCGTCATCCTGGTAAGAACTTTACAATTCCTTCAAACGGACACTTTGATACAACAGAAGGAAATATTAAGCAAATGGGTTCTACTCCACGTAACTTATACAACAAAGACTTGTTGTGGGAAGTTCCAGAGGGTGGAAAATACCCTAAAAACCCATTCAAAGGTAACATGGATATAGCGAAGTTGGAAAACCTAATCAAAGAAGTTGGTCCTGAAAATGTTCCTATAGTATATAGTACATTAACTAACAATACTGTTTGCGGACAGCCTGTTTCTATGGCTAATATTCGTGCTTGTAGTGAAATAGCTCACAAATACAATATCCCATATCTGCTTGATGTTGCTCGTTGGGCTGAAAACTGCTACTTTATCAAGACAAATGAAGACGGCTATGCTGATAAATCTATATTTGAGATTGCAAAAGAAATGTTCTCATATTGCGATGGTTTCACAGCTAGCTTAAAGAAAGATGGACATGCAAACATGGGTGGTGTATGTGCATTCCGTGATAAAGGATACTTCTGGAGAAACTTCTCTGATTTCGATGCTAACGGTAACCTAATTAAAGATGTTGGACACACTCTAAAAGTAAAACAAATCTCCAGCTATGGTAACGACTCTTATGGCGGAATGAGCGGCCGTGACATCTTGGCTCTAGCAGTTGGTTTATATGAGTGCGGACGTTTTGAGTATCTTGCTGAGCGTGTAGGACAGTGCGAATATTTAGCACAGGGCTTCTACAAAGCAGGTATCCCAGTAGTTCTTCCAGCGGGTGGACATGGTGTATATCTAAACATGGACAAATTCTTTGATTACAAACGTGGTCATGACACATTCGCTGGTCAAGGCTTCAGTATTGAACTAATACGTCGTTATGGTATCCGTGTATCAGAACTTGGTGACTACAGTATGGAATATGATCTCAAGACTCCTGAACAGCAGAAGGAAGTTTGTAACGTTGTTCGTTTCGCTCTTAACCGTAGCCAGTGGTCCCAAGAACATTTGGACTATATTATCGCTGCAGTTACAGAGTTATATAAAGATCGCGAAAGCATTCCAAACGTTAAGATTACTATGGGCCGTAACCTCCCTATGCGTCACTTCCACGCATTCCTGGAGCCTGTTAAGCCATAGTCAAATATAAAGATTTATATTTAAAACTGTTAATAGTGTGAAAATAGAGCCTATTGGACCTATTTTCACACTCCCATTTCATTAAAAATTAAATATTTTATAAGGAGGAACTCCTGAATGAGTGCTAATAACAATGAATCTCACGAACTCAAACGTGGACTCAAAAACCGTCACATTCAGATGATTGCTTTAGGCGGTGCTATCGGTACAGGTTTATTTTATGGCTCAGCTACTACAATACAGCAAACAGGTCCATCAATATCATTAGCATACGTTTTTGGTGGAATTATTATTTTCTTCATCATGAGAGCCTTAGGCGAAATGTCTGTAGATACACCAGTTTCAGGTGCATTTAGTTATTATGCCTACAAAAATTGGGGCGAATTTGCAGGTTTTCTATCAGGATGGAATTATTGGTTTAATTATATTGTAGTAAGTATGGCAGAGCTTTCAGTTGTAGGTGTTTATGTTAACTTTTGGTTACCAAGTGTTCCGACATGGGTATCCGCTCTGATTTTCCTTGTTGTTGTTACTGCAGTTAATCTTATAAGCGTAAAGCTTTATGGTGAATTTGAATTTTGGTTTGCACTTGTCAAAGTTGTTGCAATTATAGCATTAATTGCACTAGGTATTTTAATGATATTCACTGGTATTGGAAATGGCGGACAACCTACAGGATTCAGTAATCTTTGGAAACATGGAGGTTTCTTCCCTCATGGAATTACAGGTCTTTTATTCTCTTTAGTTATGGTAATGTTCTCATTTGGTGGTGTTGAACTTATCGGAATAACAGCTGGTGAAGCTGATAATCCTGAAAAAAGCATACCTAAAGCAATAAACCAGGTTGTATATAGAATATTAATATTCTATATTGGCGCACTTGGAGTTATGATGACTATCTTCCCATGGAATAAGCTAGGAGAATCAGGAAGTCCTTTCGTTGAAATATTCTCAAAAATCGGAATTCCTGCAGCTGCTGGTATCCTTAATGTAGTTGTATTAACAGCAGCCGTTTCTGCTTATAACAGTGGTCTTTATAGTAATGGTCGTATGCTTCATTCACTTGCCCTTCAAGGAAATGCACCAAAGGCTCTTGCTAAGGTAAGTAAAACTGGTACTCCAATAGTTGGTGTTCTTGTGTCATCTGCAATAACACTGATTTCAGTTGTATTAACTTATTTCGCGCCTGGAAAAGTATTTTCATACTTGATATCCATAGCAACAATTGCAGGTATTATAAACTGGACAATGATTATTATTACACAGCTTAAGTTTAGAAAGTCAAAGGGTGCCGAAGAAGTAGATAAATTAAAATTCAAGATGCCTTTACATCCTATATCCTCATATATTTGTCTAGCATTTATGGCAATGGTTGTTGTTCTTATGGCAATCATGCCTGATTACAGAATAGCTGTTATTATAGGACCAATATGGATTGCAGTATTATTTATTGCATATAAAATAAAAGGTTCAAGTAAAAAAGCATAGTAATAATAAATAATAAAATAACAAATAATGTTAAAGGAGAAATCTAATGCAAAAAGAAGTAATTTTTACAGAAAGGGCTCCTGCAGCGATTGGACCTTACTCACAGGCTGTCAAACTTGGAAATATGCTTTATACTTCAGGGATGCTTCCAGTAATACCTGAAACAGGCGAAATTGTTCAAGGAGATGCAGCTGCACAAGCTGAGCAATCTCTTAAAAATATAAGCGAGGTACTTGCAAAAGCTGGTACAAGCTTTGATAACGTAGTAAAAACAACTGTTTTCATAAGAAACATGAGTGATTTTGCAAGTATTAACGAAGTATATAAAAAATATTTTACAAATAATTATCCTGCAAGAACTTGTGTAGAAGTCGCAAGGCTTCCAAAGGATGCATTAATAGAAATTGAATGTATTGCTGTAATATAATTTAATTATAAATCAAATATTAAATATAGTTTGAAACTATTGTTTCAAACTATATTTTTGTGCATGTATAAAACTTTATTATTGAAAATTTCAATTATGTACATATAGTTTTCTAAGCATTAGGTGGATTTTTGACCCCATCTGATGCATAAAATCATTATATATGGTTGAAGCGCCGTTTATTTCCACTTGTAGAGTGGTATTGGTGTCAGATAAAATTATACTAGGATGCTATCCTATGCTACAGGTTATAGTAGAACAAATGGAGGCAATTCAAATGCATATTGAACTAAATATGAATCAAAAGATGTCCTTATCACCAAAGATGCTTCAGTCAGTAGAAATCCTCCAAATGGGAAATCAGGAGCTTTTGGAATATGTAAGACAACAAGCAACAGAAAATCCGGTTGTAGAAATTGAAGAACCTCCACAAGAACTTGATAAGTTTGATTTACTTAAGAAAAAGATTGAATGGCTTGATTCTGCAAACGAAAAATACAGGATCTACTATAATGAAATAGAAACTGAAGATGAAAGAAACAGGGATATAGTCAACTATACCCCCTCTGATGAAGAGGACTTGTATCAATATCTTCAATCACAGTTGAATTTAATTAAGGTACCAGATGATATCCGTAAAGCTGTAAAATATATGATTGGTTGTGTTAATGAGAATGGTTACCTTGAATTAGATTTAGAGGAGATTGCCAATAATATTAACATTGAACTATGCAAGGCTAAAGAAGCATTACATCTGTTTCAATCCTTTGAACCTCATGGTGTAGGAGCAAGAAATCTGATAGAATGCCTTTTGATTCAATTGGAGAGAAATAATCAAAGCACTCCTATTGCTATTGAGCTGGTAAAAAACTATCTGGAGATGCTTGGGAAGAATCAACTAGAATTAATTGCAAATAAATTAGGAGTATCAATAAATGAAATAAAAGATGCCTACAAAGTGATTAAAAAACTTAATCCACGACCAGGTTCAGGACTTTCAAAAATAAGTGACATTCATTATTTGACTCCTGATTTAATAGTTGTTAAATTCAGCGACTATTATGAAGTACTTTTGAATGATTATTTTTATCCTCGAATTTCAATCAATAATTACTATAAGAATATAATCAAACAAAATCTAGAAAAAGACACTAAGCAATATATTACTGATAAAATTAAAGAAGCGGATTGGGTTATGAAAAGTATTTCTCAAAGGAATAGCACATTATTAAAAGTAACAAGAATGATTGTACAACATCAGAAAGGTTTTTTTGATAAGGGACCTGGGCATTTGATTCCATTACATCAGAAAAATATCGCTGATGACCTTGAAATACATGAGTCAACTGTAAGTCGTGCTATAAGAAATAAATATCTGCAGTGTCCATGGGGAATTTTCAAACTTGATTACTTTTTTACAAATGGGCTTTGTCTTGCAGATACCTCAAATATTGTTCCTGACAAAATAAAAAGTGAGATTAAAGAGATTATAATATCTGAAAATAAGCAGAAACCATATAGCGATCAGCAAATTGCTGATATTCTAAACAAAAAAGGAATAGATATTGCAAGAAGAACAGTTTCTAAATATCGTGAAGAACTTAATATAGATAAGGCTTCGTTAAGAAAAGAATATTGAAAAAGAATAATAAATAGAATATTGGATTCATACAATAAAAAATAGGTACTGCCTAAGCCACATTACCTATTCAATGTCCCTTTTTAATTGCTACTGGTTTCAATTTACTCTTGAAATCTGGTTTTGTTTTTTCTTTTGTGTAATGGCTGATCCGCCGCTTACAACTATGCGTGTTCCTAATGAAGATATAGGGGCTTGGTCTGTACGTCGTTTGCATTATCGTTTAAACCATCCCAATGCACCTATTACAAAGCAACACGTTGCTTCATACCTCCAGAAAGCTCCTTAGGATAACTGTTTGCGAAATCCTGTAAATCAACCATTTTAAGATATTTATTAGTAATCTCTGTAGCTTCCTTACCTTTGATTCCCTTTAGTTTAAGACCAAATCCAACATTTTTACTTACTGTAAGCCATGGAAACAGAGCATATTGCTGGAATACAACTCCACGTTCTGGGCCAGGTCCATTAACTGCATTTCAATCAACATAAATCTTTCATGATGTAGCCTCGTGAAGACCTGCTATAATATTTAAAAGAGTTGACTTTCCGCATCCTGAAGGGCCTATTACACATATGAACTCATTATCATAAATGTCTAAGCTTACCCCGTTAAGTGCAACCACTTCACCATTTCGTCCATTATAAATCTTTTTAACATTATCTATTTTAACCTTTACGTTGTCTGTGTTTCCTGTCAGCCTCCTCTCAAGATATTTTACAAGCTTCTTAAGTACTAATCCGATGATACCAATTATGTGGATTCCCATTAAAACAGTTGCCATATCGAAATGCTGTCCTGCGGCAGTTACCATCATACCAAGTCCGCTGGAGACACCTGTCATTTCAGCAGCAATCAGGGTTGTTAATGCAGCTAATAAACCGAGGCGCACACCGACCAGAATAAAAGGAGTTGAGGCTGGAACGACAACTTTAAGAAAAAGCTTCTTCACCAACGCCGACACCTGCTATAACCAGTGGTATATATGCTATTGGCGGAATATTTCTAACAAATTGAATCCATGGTTCTACCAAATTTCTAAAAATGCTGTACCAGCCCATAAGAAATGCAACTGGAATTGCAATCACAAAACCAAGTGTAAACCCTCCAAATACACGAAACAAACTAACACCTATATGCCTCCAAATAGATCCGTCCGCTGCCTTTTCTATAAAGGTTTGAATAATAGATGACGGTGAAGAGAACACCAATGTGTTTTGGGCATAACAGATAACAACTGTAATAGCACCAATGCTAATAGAAAAGAAGTCATTACCCAAACCCAACTAGGAATCTTTGCAACTTTTTGGCTGAAATTATTATGATTTTCTTTCATAGAATCCCTCTTTTCTTAAAAAGTATGACTTATTTATATAATCATAATAAACTGTAACTCATATATATGTTAGTATGAAATTTATTCATACTTTTTCAGTTTTATGAAACATTAAATTTTTTTCTCAACTCCTGGTTAATCCAAGGGATTAATACCATTGAACCTTTCTGAGTCTTTATATTATGTACAAAACGACATATCTATACTACCACATTACACTTTTAGCCTTTACCTGCTCATCATGTTGTCTAAAAAGTTCATATATGGAGTTCATATTACCCAAATTTTATACTCTTATGGGTTGGCTCCTGCTCTGATTAATCATCGCCAAACCCCTGCTCGTCTGCTGTAATTTAAATCGCCCTCTAACCGTACAAATAAAACCGAGAGCCATTAAGCCTTAAAATATAAACAGCTGTAACCATTGTAAATTCAAAAGGCTACAGCTGCTTTGCACGGCGGGTAAATTTCAAGATTGTTTGTTAGGCATCCCATATGGTCTATATCCACATTCTGTTTATGACAAAGGCGGATTAGTTTTCATTGCTAGATGGCAAAGATTGCATGAGGGCAAAGAAATGTTTAGGCTCACCGGTACTAAAATATTCATACCAAGATTCCAGTGTGTTTGATTGAAAAACACCTAAATGCTCAATAATTTGTTTCGCCCACGACAAAGCTCCGGTGGAACTTGCAGTAATAAGGTTGTTATCCGCTACAGATGGCTTGTCTATATAAAAACTTTGCCCTTTATAACCAGGAGAAACCATTTCAAGAAATCCCGGTCCATTACTGGTATGCCGACGCTTATCCAATAGCCCAAAGTTGGCAAGTGCAGCGGTAGCCCCGCAGATTGCACACACCGTAGCACCTAAAGAGAGAAATTCGCTTGCTTTTTCGATGATAGCACCATGCTTTGGGTCGTTCCATGTATCAGCACCCGGTAATAGTAACATGCTTGTTTCACTCACGACAATATCATCAGTTAAGCAATTGGGCACTATTGTCATACCACCCATTGTATTGATTGGCTCTTTAGAATAACTAACCGTTTTGAGCGATACACGTTGTTCGCCCTTTTTGAAAAATCGACCAGAATTCAGCTCCGAAGTAACATACCCCAGTTCCCAGTCGGCTAAAGTATCAAGAACGTAAACAT
>JAEZOA010000048.1 GCA_023441625.1 Bacillota bacterium | reverse complement strand
TTTGAGCACCTTAACAGATGCTCTATTCGTCATGCAGTTTTCAAGGTTCATAAATATCTAAATTGCATTTCTGCAGTTTATTCAAAAAATATCATTTTAAAACTTGACTTTTAATAGTTAGTCTTTTATTATTTTTTTGTTATTTCAACCTTTAACCACCGTTTAATTGGCTATTAGTTCTTTCGATTCAGGCATTCCCATTTTAGTAGGAATTAACTGATGTAATTGATTAATTTATTTATTTAATAAATCTTCATATTTAGTTTCAGACACAGTATTGTTAACAATATCATGTATGGTAATTTTACCATCATCCTCAATAAAAATTAAACCGCCTATTTGCTTTGAATTTGCATATTCTATGCCCTGTTGAATACTATCAGTCACCACAAAGGTTTCTATGTTCATCGCTTGCTTTCTAAGTGCCTCAGCTATTTCAATTGCATTTTTCCTATTGTACTTCTTGTAGCAAATCAGAGAATCCACACTTGGCTTCTTCATAGTCATATTAGTCTTCTCTAACGCAGTCATCAACATATTAATTCCTAATGAGAAACCAGTAGCAGGGCAGTCTCTTCCAAAACTAGAGGTCAGGCTATCATACCTGCCACCTGAGAGTATTGGAAAACCAACACCATGTGTAAAGCCTCTAAAAATTATTCCAGTATCATAGTTCAAGCCTTTTAGCATGCCAAAATCAACTGATATGTATTTTGAAAATCCATAATCATTAAGGATACCAATTACTTCCTCAATGTTCTCTAATGCAGCTAAACTCCTGGTATTCTTTGTTGTTCTCTTAAGTTCTTCTATCACTTCCACTGAACCAAATAAGACAGGAAGCTTTAAAATCAAAGAACTTAATTCCTCTCTCAGTTCATATCTATTAACAATTTCCTCAACACCAACTATTTCTTTTCTATCTATTAATTTAGATATTTTAATAACATCTTCATTAGTAAAACCTGCCTCTTCAACTAAACCCTTAAAAAATTCCACCTGACCAATGTCAATTTGGAAATTTTCCAAACCTGCACTCTTTAGTGTACTTATGGCTATTGCAATGATTTCTGCATCACTTTCTGAGGAATAATCTCCAAGCATTTCAACACCAGCTTGAGTAAATTCATTTTGGCGTCCACCGCCAACCTCATTAAATCTAAATACATTTCCAATATAAGAGTACTTTATTGGCAGCTTAACATCACGATGTTTTGTAGCTGTTATTCTTGAAACAGGAACTGTTATATCCGGTCTTAAAACAAGTATTCTTCCTTTTTGATCGAAGAACTTAACCATTGATTCCTGCGGGAAGTGTTCTATCTCAGATGAAAAAACATCAAAAAACTCTATTGTGGGAGTTTCAATTTCATAATATCCATAGGATCTAAAGGTATTACGAATCTTATTTTCCAATTCCCTTTTTGCATAACATTCATTAAACAGAATATCCTGTACACCATCCGGCGTGTATATTTTCCATTTTGACATAACAACCTCCTGAGTTTTTTATCGGCACAATTTTGATAATACATTTAGTTATCTAAACTTACTTTATTACAATAAATTGTTAAAGTGATAAATCAGTAAATTATAATTATTATAGTTGATTTTAAATTCTCAGTCAAGTATGTAATAGAAAATTATTGAAAAAATAAAAGCTGTTGACAGTTTGCATGTCAACAGCTTTTCTGAAAAAAACTACCTATTCCTCAATTTTTTCTTCAACCTTTTTGTTTTCCTTTGTCTCATTTACTTTCTCAATTATTCCAGGAACCATATCAATTAGCCTATCAAGTCCTCCAAATTTCTTCATAGGCAGCAGTTCAAACTTATCCCCCTGTATAACTAAGACCGCAGTTGGAGCTACTTTTGCACCAGTTCCGCCGCCACCGCCATCACCATTGTTACCTTTTTCGTCAGTACCCGCTCCTCCACCTACTCCTAGGCCGAAGGAAATATTAATGAAAGGTACTAATGTAGTATCTCCAATCTTTATTGGTTCTCCTACTACAGTTTTTGTCTTTAGAAAATTTTCTAACTTGTCAAAAATAACACTCATGCTTTCGTTGAAATTGAAATTATTCGCCATCTTTTTAATCTCCTTTTAATTTTAAATTTCATGTTTTTAATTAATATACTTCTGAATGGATTAGTAAACACAAATTCCATCATAACTAGTAATAGATAGAATATCTGAATACCACCTCTAGCTTTAAACCTTCCCTTCAGTTCTTCCTCTTCAAAGGTTGGTTCTAAGCGGATATTGCATTTATCTAAAATTGCAAGTCCAGCGTTTTTTATTCCATATAGCAACCCAGTATACATTGGGTCCTCAAACCCGACTGTGGCCTCTAATTGAAATTGTCTAGGCTTGCAATAGTTTAGCAATTTAAAAACCATATGTAAGGCTTTTTTTATAACGTCATATGTTATATAGCTATAAGCAGGCTTCTCTTTGTAATTCTTATCCTTTTTATCCTCGATTTCGGGGTTTCTATCATTAATATTAAGCGCCTTCTTAATTCCTATAAAATTTATCTCCATGTAAAACCCATTTCCAGTGCTATAATTAAAACCCATTTTAATAGCACCAAACAACCATGAAACCGAGCCTTGAATTGATGTACTTTCTGACTTTTTACCCTCAAAATAGTATTTAAATGGAATAGTGAGGACTACCAAAAATAATATAATAAGCACTAGTAATATATATAATAGTATTTTGCCTAACATGTAGAGAACTGTCATTCTTACCTCCCCTAAATAGTATTATTTTGCAAGCAACACCTTCCTTACCCCTTTTACCAAGCCAGTTGAGGCTTTCTTCAGTATTTTAGGAGTTTGATTTGCACCAGGTACATACTTTAAGAAGTTGCTGGATACTTTCAAGGTATTAACTTGCATATCAAGTACTTTTCTAGTGTTATTTATTGGTTTCTTTTCTAAGAAGCCATCAATTATTTCCGACCCCATAGTATCCAATTCCTTTGGATATTCAATTTCATAATTACTTTTATTGTCTAGCTCCCAAAACATTAGCTTTAACTCTGATAATTCCCTTCGGCATTGCTTACATACACTCAAATGACTCTCAACAAATATTTTCTCAAGTGGATCAATTGTTTTATCTAATAAATCTTGTAATAATGCAGCCTCCAATTTATCACAACTCATATTGTCATACCTCCCAAACGCCCTGTTTAATTAAATTCTGCTTGATGGATTTTCTTCCATTATGTATAAGCGTTTTTACTGTCCCTGTTGGCAGCTTCATACTATTTGCTATATCTTCATATTTCATTTGTTTCATATGCCTTAACAAAATAGCCATTCTCTCTTTATCCGGGAGTTTTTGAATAGCTCCTTCAAGTACTTTTTTAGTATCCTTGCAGACTACTGCATTTTCTGTTCTTTCCTCTGAGCAAAGGATATTTTGTAACTCGTCTCCACTATCAGTACTCTCATTGAGTGAAATTATTTGTTTCCTACTTCTCAGAAAATTAAGGCATTTATTAATTGTGATTTTCTTTATCCATGGAAGCAAGGAATACTGTTCTTTGAAGCTGCCCATAGCTTTAAAAACTGAAATAAAAACCTCTTGAGTTATGTCCAGGGCATCTTCTTTATTGCCAGCATAATGAAATGCTATCGAATAGACATATTTTCTATACCTATCATATATCAGTTCCAGACCTCTAACAGTATTCTTTTTATATTCTTTAAATATGCTTACATCTGAAACTTCCAAATATGCGCCCACCCTTTTTTGTGCTATTAAGAACATTTGTAACATTATAGCCTAATCATTATGTTTTAATATTGCATTATCTAAGTGTTATAAATATATATACACATCAAAACAAAAAAAGTTTTAGAAAAATGATAAATTTTTCTAAAACTTTTTTAAAATAAATTATTTGACTCTTTTTTCACCCGAGTATAAATGCTATATTAGAAATTTCATTCCATTTTTTTTAAGTTTGCCAATGATGCCATCAGTCTTTTCATTCCCGCTCCCTCAAACTGAATTTCTACCATATGGTCTCCGTTATCTGGTGTGACTTTAGAGATAACTCCCTTTCCAAATTTCTTATGTTCTACTTTATCTCCAACGCATAATTGAGCTGTACTAGTTGCTTTTGCCGGCACACTATTGTTTGGTGCACTATTTACTGGTGCAGAATTTCCACCGAAGCCACGAGTAACTAAATTTGAGTTGAGTAAATCCTTTAATGTACCTCCAGAGGTTGAGCTTATACTTTTTATTGAAGTTTGAGCTATACCAGAGGTTCTGGATGTGCTATTTGTTTGAACAGCACTCAAAGTTCCAGTTTTACTATAAGTTTGATTAGAACTCCAAGCTTGAGTCCTATCCCAAGCTATAGTCTCCTTTTCAACGAAACCTCTCGATGAACTAAATGGGTACTCAACTAAATTTTCAGGTATTTCTGACAAAAATCTGGAAGGCCTGTTATAGCTTGAGTTGCCAAAAAGTGTTCTAAAGCGGGCATTTGATAAATATAGTTTTTCTCTTGCTCGAGTTATGCCAACATAACAAAGCCTACGCTCCTCTTCCAACTGCTCAGGCCCCTCTGTTAGTGCCCTATAGCCTGGAAATACTCCCTCCTCCATTCCTGGAATAAAGACAACTGGAAACTCAAGTCCCTTAGCACTATGCATTGTCATTAAAACTACATAATCCTGTTCTTCTTCAAGGTTATCAAGATCTGATACCAAGGATATATTAGCCAAAAATTCTTCAAGGTTATTTTCTTCGTTTTGCTTTTCAAACTCAATAGCAACAGATTTTAACTCTTTTATATTTTCTATCCTCGATTGTGCTTCAACTGTGTCTTCAGTCTCATATTCTTTTAAAACACCTGTATCAGCTATTACCATTTCCAATAAATCAGAAATACCAATGTTCTCCTTCATTGTTCTTAGCTTCATAATCATTTTTGAAAAACTATCTAATTTTTGTGCTGCTCTACTTAAGGACGGAAAATCCTCCACATTAGATATTACTGAAAATATTGACATTCCACATTCTAATGCAATATCCTCAGCTGCTTCAACTGTTGTATTTCCAATACCTCTCTTAGGTACATTTATAATCCTCTTCAAGCTTACATTATCCGTTGGATTTTGTATCAATCGAAGATATGCAATAATGTCTTTTATTTCTTTTCTATCATAGAACTTCTGTCCTCCGATTATCTTGTACGGTATGCCTTCACGCATAAACATTTCTTCTAAAACACGGGATTGTGCATTGATTCTATATAGCACTGCAAAGTCCTTGTACTTTCTACCCTCTACACTAAGTAGCCTTTGAATCTCTCTAGCAGTGTATCTGGCCTCTTCATGTTCATTTTCATTTTCGCACACAACAATCTTACTTCCGCCCTTATTGTCAGTCCACAAGCTCTTGCATTT
>JAEZOA010000043.1 GCA_023441625.1 Bacillota bacterium | reverse complement strand
GCCCCTTAAGGGGCTGCCCGTAAAATTCACGCGGTTGGCGGACAATTCAATATGTCTTTAGACATAGCTAGTAACATGCCCTTATAGGGCTAGAGCATGCCACACGTTCTACGTGTGGTCATGACTGTGCAAAAGAAAGTTGGCTTGCCAACTTTCTTTTTTTCCTAAATTCCCGATGAAAATATCACATACAAAGCCAAAGCCTTCATTTGAGCAAGCTTCGGAATATATATCACAATTGTGGGTGGAGGATTTTTATAACATATAAAATTTATACTTCGATATTTTGCGGGGCTTTTTGCTGTATGTAATAAAAAGTTCTGGAATTTAGGTTGTTTATAAACTAGTATTTAATTAATTATGGATTATCTTTTTTTAATTTGTATTTTACTAATCATTAAATATGAGAGGAGAACAATTACTACACCACATACAATAGTGTTAATATCGCTATATGTTCGTCGAATATGAGAAAAGCTGTTATATAAGTTTATAATGGATAAAAATGCACCAGCAATTGTTATAGGAATGCCACAAAATACATTATTAAATGTAGTAACGTTATATCGAGCTAGTCTGTATGCCCCTGCTATAGGAAAGATAACAGCGAGTAGATATCCTATAACCCCAATATCAAAAAAACTTATTCTCCAAGCAATTATGATGGGAGCAACGCCAAATGAAACTAAATCTGACAGTGAATCTAATTCTTTTCCTAATTCACTTGTACAATCTAACATTCTAGCAACTTTCCCATCAAATCTATCTGTTAGTGCAGCAACCATAACTAACAAAGAAGCTTGAATAACTTCATTTTTAATAGCAAATAGTAATGCTATAATACCAAGAGATAAATTTATAAATGTTAGGAGATTAGGCAACGAATGCTTAATTTTATTTTTCAATGAATCCACCCTCTGCTTCTAAAAGATTAAAAATCATGATACTATTTAAGATAATAATATACAATGTTTTTTCATAATTATTCTATATATAATAGATTATAATTAATAATGCTAAAATTAACAAGTATTTAAACACTTATCATTTTTATTATACGCTAATAATTAGAAAAAAGATTTATTTATTATAAAAGAATATAAGTAGAGGTGAAAAATGAGAAAATTCAAATATATTTTCTTTGATTTAGATGGAACACTTATAGATACAGTACCTTTTATATTAGAATCCTTTAATTACACATTTAATCATCATTTTGGTGATACACGTCCAGAAGAAGAGACAATCAGCTATATTGGTATGCCTTTAATAAATCATTTAAGGGACATTTACCCGGGCAAGGAAGAAGAACTTGCAAAAACATATAGAGCTTATAATGAGCTAAAGCATGATAATTGTATAGGAATTTTTATTGGTATATATGATGTAATTAAGGAATTGCATGAAATGGGATTAGTCTTAGGTGTAGTTACATCAAAAAAGAGAGAAATGGCCATAAGGGGGCTGGAACTTTTTAACCTAAGGGATTACTTTTTATTTGTAAATGGCTCGGAGGATTCTGCGAAGCACAAGCCAGATGGAGATCCGCTTATAAAAGCCATGATAAAGGCGAAGGCTGATAATAAGGAAGAGGTATTGTATGTGGGAGACAGCCCATTAGATATTATGTGTGCAAAGAATGCTGGTGTCAGAAGTGCTGCAGTTGCTTGGACATATAGCCCAAGGTCTGACCTTGAAAAGGAAGAACCAGACTTCTTCTTAGAGAATCCAAGGGATTTATTAAAATATATAGATTAACATTGAAGAAATTATCTGACTAATTTTTTGAATAAATAGCTGCGTTTTGACTAAAGCTAAACATAATTCTAAGGTTCAGAAGAGCTATAGGAACAGGATAGAACCAATCTTTAGCTTCTCTAAAAATAAAGAACTCAATTTATTAGGAGTGATTTTATTGGCTAGAACAATTGTGGCTATTTTTGATGTATTTGCTAATGCAGAAAAAGCAGCATTTGAAGTGCGTAATAAAGGTCTAAGAACTGATAATATATCTATCATTGTAAAGGATGATGGAAATAAAGCATATTATAAGCCAAATAGTGAGGATAAACCGCTGAAACTTGCGGAAAACATATCAATTCCATATAAACTTAGTTTAGGAGAAAGAATATCTGATGGAATTATTACAGGTGGTATAATTGGAGGAATTATTGGCATTCTTACTGGAGGAGTAAGTATGTTTATTCAGGACTTAGGTATGGTTGCCGCCACTGGTCCAATAGCAGGGTTGCTTATTGGTTTAATAGTAGGTGGAGTTTTAGGAGGATTGCTGGATTTTAGAATTCCAAACAAAAAGAGAAAATATTATGAAAATCTTGTTTCAAATGGGAATGCAATTTTTAGTATGAAGGCAGATGAGGATAGAATAGAATCAATTATTGAGATAATAAAAGAAAATGGTGCATTATCAGTAGAAAAATATTAGCGTTAAGTTAAGACTAGACATATTATAATAAGAATATTTCCATAAATGTATAAATAGTATTATAAAAGGTTAATTATTTATAATACTATATTGTATTTTAAAGGAGAATTTATGGAAATTTCATTGAACAAGTCCCTTAATAAAGGGTTAACCGCGACGGAAACAGAAATTCTGGCTTCAGAAAAAGAAAAGCTTCTACTAGAGATTAAAAAATCCACACTTGATTTAGAGGATGCATATTGCAATTTTAACTATGTCCAAGATTCATTAATGATAGACTATTATACATACCAAATTAAGGCAATTGAAACCAGGTTTGAATACCTAATTAAAAAGGCAAAAGAACTTGGAATGACTTTATAATTAAAATTAATACTTATATTTAGAATATTTCACCCACTCCATAAATATATTTAATAAAGGACAAACCATAGGAATGATTCAAGCTATTACTTAGTTATTCCTAAACATGAGGGGCGTGGAATATGAATATAGTAAAAATATTTAAAAAGCTGTTGGTAAACACTATCTTAGGTGCAGTTTTACTTGCAGTAATTAATTTTATTGGTATTTACTTAAATTTTAATATAGCTTTAAACATATATTCTGCATTAATTATTGGAATTCTTGGAGTTCCAGGTTTAGTTTTACTTATTTTCTTAAAATTCATGGTTTAATAATAAAATAGTATCCTTCAAAGTGAGTGAACTCATATTTGAGATGCTATTTTTTGTGCGCTATAAAGATAAATACAGATTTAATGGTCATTTTTACCTGTTTTAATTCTACATAGGTCCTGTTGTTCATATAATTTATTAAGGCCCATATTTACAAAAATATAGCATTATGCGGTTCACGGAGGGCAATATGCATGAATTGGAAAAGCAACTTCAGGAAAATTATAATCTTAAAATAAATAGTATTACAAATTATAGAGATTTATTTATTGCAAATACAAGTGAAGGTAAAAGTATTATTAAAATATCCTCATTAAATCCAGAAAGAATAAATTTTGTTGTAGAGGCTAAGGAATATTTATTTAACAATGGATTTCAAAATTTAGATAAAACAATCTATACCAAATCGGGCAATCCTTTTATTACCTTTAATGAAAAAACTATATATTTGAGTGAGTATATTGGAGGACGAGAATGTAATCTTGATTGTCCAGAAGAAACTAAAAAATGTTCCAGGCTATTAGCAATGATGCACAAGGCGTCAATAGGATATAATTGCTCAGAAAAATCCATTGCCAGAAGTGAGCTAGGGAGACTGCCTGGCTGCTATAGAAAGCGACTGGACGAGATTAAGAAGCTTAAAAAGAACGCTCAAAAGGGAAAATTAAAGTTTGATAACTTGATGTGTAAATATGTGGATTATTTCTATGAGCTTGGTGAAAAGGCAATTAATATGTTGGATAATTCTAACTACTTTGAGTTAGTAGAGGATGCTGATAGAAATAAGAATATTTCTCACCACGATTTTAATCATCATAATATCTTTATTCAAAATGATGATATGTATTTAATTAATTTTGAATATTGCTGCTACGACTTAAAAGTATACGATCTGGTAAATTTATTACGACGCAAAATGCGAAAATGCCAATGGAATATTGATGAGGCGGATAAAATTATAAATGAGTATTGTAAAATAGTAACACTTTGCGACAGTGAGCTTGAGTTAATGAAAATTATGCTTATGTTTCCTCAGAAGTTCTGGAGAGTTGTAAATAAATATTATAATAGCAAAAAAGGCTGGTCGGAACAGAACTATATGATACGCTTACAGGAAGTTATTGATGAAATTCAGCATTTGAAGATATTTTTAGATAAGTTTGGCGCAATATAGTTAAGAATAAACATAGTGAAAAGTTATTGGAAGTTGACTTGGATAAAAGCATTAAGAGATAAACAAAGGGTCCTATCGTTTTAGAATAGGCCCTTTTGTTATAAATATAAGCAATGTTGGCTTGCCACTTACGTTGTTTCAGGTGACCAAGATTATCAAGGTTGTGCAGCTTGAAATTCTGTGGCTATTTCGATAGATTCTTCTTTTGTTAATAAATTAAGATCTTTAATTGAGCTCAATGAATAATACACATCATTTTCTCCCCAGCCTAGCATATATAAATCATCATTAATAACAGGTGGATTCTCCATGTCAACCCGCAAAGTTTCAAATGACCAGGAGTACTCAGGATATTTGATTTTGACCCAGAAGCCTTTTGTAGTCCCTATTTTTACTTCTTCACTATCAGGCGAATTTATCCAGCCTGAAGAAAAACCATAAAAAGAAATACATAACTCTTTTCCAAAGTTTGAATCTGGCCTAGTATACTTGTAAATGGCGCCAACAGATCTGTATGGAGAATAATCAGACAATTTATCAAAGTCCTCTTGATGCATAGTGGCTAATATTAATTGTGAGCGTATTTGGGATATAGATTCATAAGGAACGGGCTTGCGTACGCCAGCAACAAGTAGACGTTCTGTAAGTTCAAAATCCTCTGCTAGTTTGTCAGGAAATATAACTTTATGCCCAATCAACTTCTCAGTTTCCATATCACTTAATGATAATGGTACCCTTACAGTTACCAGTTCCTTAACTTCATTAACAGGTTTTTGAACTATTTTTATATCGTTACCTTTACCTTCAACTACAAAAATAGATTTTATGCTATCAATAGCAGTTAGTGCAGCAGCCCTAACTGTACTTGAAGAACCTAACAAAATTGTAGTTATACATATCAGGCAACACATTGAGACAATGGCAGCTTTTTTAAAACTCACATAGCTAATTCTCTTAAAATAGTATTTTGTGTTCTTATTATTATCTAAATTCATTTTTAATTTGCAAAAATTCATTTCAATATCTTGTTCAGATGGAATTACATCATCTTTTAGAATATTTTTTAATAAAGAGTCCATTTCGTTCATTAAATATGTACCTCCTTCTCATTTAAATCGAAATTTTTAAAAGTATCCTTGTAATATGGGGCAAGCTCACCCAGGAGAATTCTACGTGCTTTAAAGAGCCTGGATTTAACAGTTCCTTCAAAACAATCTAAGACCTTAGAAATTTCTTTAACTGACATATCATTGTAATAATATAAAATAAGAACCGTTTTCAATGGAAGCTTTAATGCTTGTATTTTCTCCTTAATAAGTAAATTACTTGCCATTTCTTCAATTGAAGCATCGCTTGTATTTCTACTGATGCCAATTCTATCTAAATCATTTGTGAAGTTATCATAATTTGAGTTATTTTGTTCTTTAACTATTTTCCAGCTAACTCTTACGACAATTCTATAAAACCATGTATTGAAGGTTTGTGAGTTTTTAAGGTGCTTAATAGATTTGTAGCAAATAATAAAAGCCTCTTGCGCAATATCTTCAGCAAGACCTTTTTGACCTGATATATTATAGGCTGTGCCAAAGGCTTTTCTATAATAAAGCTTGTATAGCTCTTCAAAGCACTCTAAATCACCCAGCTGACAGTGACTTATAATGTCATTTAACTGCAAGTAATCATCTCCTTTATAGTTTCTCAATCGTGTTAACACATAATATAAGAGACATAAAATATAGGAATGGTTCATTTAAATTAAAAAAAGAATAAATTCCAGTTCAAAAGCAAGGGAAAATAAAAAGAAATGAATAATGAAGATTATGAAAAGTTGGCTTTTAAAATAACAAAACAATTAATAATATAAAATAAAGGTAATATAAAAGGAGTGTTAATAGTATAAAAATAGGAGTTGTTGCTATAAAAATATAGTCTTTATTGCAACAACTCCCACTATTACTTTACAATGTAATTTGAAATTAAGTTGGCTAAAAAAGACCAACTATTGTACCATCTTCCTCAATATCTATCTTTTCAGCAGCGGGTACTTTTGGAAGCCCAGGCATTGTCATAATATCTCCAGTGAGGACAACAATGAAACCGGCTCCTGCAGAAATTCTAACTTCCTTAACAGTTACGTCAAAGTTTCTAGGACGACCAAGCAAAGCAGGATTATCAGAAAGAGAATATTGAGTTTTTGCCATACAAATTGGAAGTTTATCAAGTCCCATTTCCTCAATCTTTGCAATTGACTTTTCAGCAGCAACAGAGTAGATAACGTTATTACCACCATAGATTTTAGATACAATAGCCTGTACCTTATCTCTTATTGGAAGAGCAGAATCATATATAGGAGCAAAATTAGAGCTTTTAGTATCAGTTAAAGCAACTAGTTTGTTTGCCAGCTCTATACCACCTTCTCCGCCCTTTAAGAATACATCTGAAAAGGCAACCTCAACTCCTAAAGAACTACATTTATCATGCACTAATTGAATTTCCTCTTTAGAATCTGTATCAAAGTGGTTTATAGCCACTATTACAGGAACACCAAACATTTTCAGATTCTCTATGTGCTTTTCAGCATTTACAAAGCCCTTTGATAGAGCTTCAATATTCTCTTCCTTAAGATTTTCCTTTTTCACACCACCATTGTACTTAAGTGCTCTGATTGTAGCAACCAAAACAACCGCATCCGGCTTGAGCCCCGCATATCGACACTTAATATTAAAAAATTTCTCTGCCCCAAGATCAGCTCCAAAACCAGCTTCAGTAATAACATAGTCTGATAATTTTAAGGCAATCTTAGTAGCAGTTACACTATTACAACCATGCGCTATATTGGCAAAAGGTCCTCCATGCATAATAGCAGGGGTGCCCTCTAAGGTTTGAACAAGATTAGGCTTGATAGCGTCCTTTAATAGTAGGGTCATTGCACCATCCACCCCTAGATCTTTTGCACTAACAGGACTTCCGGCGTAACTATAGCCAATAATAATCCGCCCAAGTCTATTTCTCAGATCCTTTAGGTCAGAAGCAAGACATAGTATTGCCATTACTTCTGAAGCAACAGTAATATTAAAGCCATCCTCTCTTGGAACACCATTGACTTTACCACCAAGTCCCACAATAACATTTCTAAGAGCCCTGTCATTCATGTCCATACAACGTTTCCAGACTATTTGACGAGGGTCTATATTTAAAGAATTTCCTTGCTGAAGATGATTATCTATAGCAGCTGATAGAAGGTTATTGGCAGCAGTAATAGCATGCATATCACCTGTAAAATGGAGGTTAATATCTTCCATAGGCACAACCTGAGAATACCCACCTCCTGCTGCACCTCCCTTTACACCCATTACAGGACCTAAGGATGGTTCTCGTAGTGCAATTATAGAATTTTTACCTATTTTAGCCATAGCCTGTCCAAGGCCAACAGTAGTAGTTGTTTTACCTTCTCCAGCCGGTGTAGGGTTAATTGCTGTTACTAAAACAAGCTTCCCATCGGGTTTGCTCTTTACCTTATCCCATAATTTTTCTGAAAGCTTGGCTTTATAGTTGCCATATAGTTCAAGATCCTCCTCATTAATTCCAAGCTTTTTAGCAATTTCTGAGATATGGAGCATCTTGCAGCCTTGTGCAATCTGAATATCAGTAAGCAATGTAATTTCTCCCTTCTAAAAAGTTATATAAAATTTATTACTAGAATAAAGATTATAATTTAAATAAACTTGTTTATGAAAACCATTATATAACTTTATACACAATGATTTCAACAAAATTAAATAAGTTCGTACAATACAATTCACGAAGATGACAAAAGGGGCATAAAATAGTATTAGAATAGGCTATATCCTAAAGTTTTTACATATTATTAAAAATAAGTTATCTATAACAATAAAATTTCCGAGGGAATTGAGTTCTCATGAGTAAAGAACTCTATTTATGTTTACTTATGGATATATTTATGCTAATTATAATAATTAATAATAATTTGAAATATTGGCATACTAAACTAAGAGGGGAAGAATGGTTATGCAACAAATAAAAATAGGAAGCTTAGTTTACAGAAAATCTTATGAAAGGGATGTTCTTTTTAGAGTATCTGACATTATATTTGATAAAGGAAAAAAAATAATCATACTTAAAGGTGTTGATGTAAGGTTAGAGGCTGATGCAGAAGAGGATGATTTGGATATAATAGAATAGGACAAGGACAGATTTTTATAGGAAATAATTATCAACAAAAAAGTTAAAACCTTGTAGAAATAGGTTATATAGGCTTGACAGGTCAAAAAAATACTTGACATGGACGCGATACACTTGTATAATATAATATTTTTGACAAACATCCTTTTATATGCTATAATAAATTAAACTGATGATGAGGTGATATCATGATAGATAAAGGAGAACTTTTTCAAATAAAGAGAGATATTGAAGGTTGTATTGGTGAAAAGATACAGCTCAGGGCCAATAAGGGGCGGAAAAAATCTTTTATTAGAGAGGGTGTTCTTGAAAATACCTATCCAAGTATTTTTGTAGTAAAATTTGAAAATGAGTATGATAATACCAGAAGAGTTTCATATAGTTACACTGATATACTAACAAAGGCAGTTGAAATAGTTGTATATAAAGACAACAAAAAAATTCAGGTATGCTAAGCTTGTTTAGAATTTATTTTAAGGATGTATTGATATCCTAAGGTTTATTGTCATAAGCTTTCTGAGAAAACTTAATAATATAATTATCAAAAAAGAGACTCTCTTATATGGAGTCTCTTTTTTGATGGGTCCCCAGTAAGATTGGAGTAACTTAATAATTTTATGTATCATAATAGGTTTTTTGCTTTTAAGGTATATTTTAGAACTGCAATAAATATATATTACATAGCAGATTCATTTTGTTTGATAGGTTTTTCATCTAAAAATGCGAAATGTGATATTTTTAAAATAAGGGAGGATGGAGAAATGTCTCTGGAGTTGTTGAAAGAGGCCTTTAAGGTTAATAATTTGTTGGGTGAGGATACAATTCAGACTGTTATCGAAAATGATATAATCGTTCCGGATACAAAACCGGACATAGCCAGGGTGCTTCTTCTTGATGGAGATGTTTTCGTTACTAGCTGTGATACAGGTAATGATAGAGCAGTGACATCTGGATTTATAATGTGCAAAATACTTTACATTTCTGATGATGAGACAAAAAGTGTTAAAGGAATTATTTCAAATATTCCTTTTTCATTCACACAAGATATCTCAGACGTAAGAAGCGGTATGAAGTGTAGATCAAAAGGCATAATTGAGCATATGGACTACACTTTGCTAAATGGAAGGAAAATAAACGTAAAAAGTATTTTGTCAGTAAATTGTAAGGCTTATGAGGAGATGGAGAGAGAAATACCATCTGATATTGTTGGATTAGACGATATTCAAGCCTTAAAGGATACAATAGAAATTAATACTCATCTCGGTAGCAACAAAGTTAACTTTATAATAAAAGAAGACTTAGAATTACCAGCTAGCAAGCCTACTATAAGTGAAATTTTAAGAAATGACGTAAATATATCAGGTAAGGAGTACAAAGTTGCAGATGGTAAAATATTTGTAAAAAGTGATATTAATATTTCTACTCTGTATACTGCCGATGATGAATCTAGATCCTTGCAGTTCATGGAAAATGAACTACCATTTACTCAGCTTGTTGAACTAGAAAATGTAGATGAGAACTCAAATGTTAATGTTGATTATGATTTAATTGACTATAAGGTTGAAGCTGTTGAAGATAATGACGGTGAACTTAGAAATATAAGGGCTGAAATAGCTATAAACGTTTATGTCAATGGGTTTTACAAAAGGAAGGTAGAAATATTATCTGATGCCTATAGTCCAAAATCAAAAATAACCTTAGAAAGAAACCAGCTTACTTTAGATGATATTTACTCAGAGAATAGGAGCCAACTAGTATTAAGAGATACTTTGAATCTCAATGACTGTAATCCTGAAGTTGCAGAAATATTTAATGTTTTGTGTAAATATAATGTTTCTGAGAGTAGGGTAGAGGATGACAAAGTAATTATTGAGGGTTCAGTGCAAAATGATATTTTATATCTGGCAAACAATGAAGATCAACCAGTGTTCTGTCACAAAAAGGAAATACCCTTTAAACATGAAGTGAATATAAAGGGTATTAACAACAATATGAAGGCTGATATTTCAATGGAGCTTGAACACTGTAACTATAGTATGATCTCTTCTGATCAGGTTGAAATTCGCTCTGTTATTGGAGTTGGCACAAAGGTAGAAACAAAAAAAGCTGTGCCAATAATTAATAAGGCAAATGAGAATATTCAGGATGAAAAGATACTTATGGGAATGCCAAGTGTGATTGTATATATTACACAACCAGGGGATAGTTTGTGGAAAATTGCGAAGAAATATGGAGCAACTGTGGATGATTTAATGAAAGCTAACAATTTATCTGAAAGGGATATATTAATGCCTGGACAACAGGTATTAATACTCAAAAAAGTAGTGTAAATTTTCGAGGTGATTATCAAACTTAATATTTAAATCATAGCTGAGGGTTCTTGAAAAAATCAAGAGCCCTTTCAATGTTTAATATGAAAAAAACATTAATTCTACCCTTATGGTTTGTATTTATTTTGTAATTTAGTATAATAAAATTAGTCGTAAACCATATGTTTCTTGATTTTTATTGATAATAAAATGTATTTTGTATATAATATACTAAAATAATGATTAAAGGATATTATTAATGATTTCAATAAAAGCACATGCAAAGATAAATTTATCTTTGGATGTTTTAAATAAAAGGGAAGATGGCTATCACAACCTGCAGATGATTATGCAGACCATTCAACTATATGATACAATAACTATTCAAAAAATTCCATCTGGTATAGAAATAAAATGTGCTGCCAAGTATGTTCCAAACAACAGTACAAATATAGCGTATAAGGCAGCAGAGGCAATGATTAACAAGTATACGCTAGATAGTGGAGTTAAGATTGAAATAAATAAAAAGATCCCAGTTGCTGCAGGACTTGCTGGTGGAAGTACTGATGCAGCTGCAGTTATAAAAGGGATAAATACTCTATTTCAGCTTAATATTTCCCAAAATGAGCTAATGCAAATAGGTAAGACAATAGGAGCTGATGTACCATATTGCATAATGGGTGGTACAGCTTTAGCGGAGGGAATAGGAGAAAAGCTCACTCCACTGACACCTTTTGAAAACATCCCGATTTTGCTTATTAAACCAAGAATAGGAGTTTCGACTGCATGGGTTTACAAAAGCCTCAACTTGGGTAGGATAGTAGAAAAACCTAATACAAGGATGCTTATTTCTGCATTAGATAAAAAAGATATTAAGTTTATTGGGTGTAATATGAGAAATGTACTTGAAAGTGTTACTATTCCAAAGTATCCTGTGATAGAGAGAATTAAGAAAACTCTTGTGGAGGAAGGTGCTATAGGCAGTATGATGAGCGGAAGTGGGCCGACCGTGTTTGGAATATTTGAGGATAAAGAAAAGGCTGAAGTTGCCTATAATAAATTGAAAAGTAGCGTAAATGAATGTATTCTGACATATACGAAATAAAATGTATTGCTTAGCAAATGGAAAAGGAGGTTTTTACATGGCAAACAAATTATCTAAAATAAATTTAAATGATTATAAACCACTGAGAGAGGTTATTTTTAATTCATTAAGAGAGGCAATCATAATAGGTGAGCTTCGCCCTGGAGAACGGTTAATGGAAGTACAGTTAGCTGAAAAAATGGGAGTGAGTAGAACTCCAGTCAGAGAGGCAATAAGAAAATTAGAGCTTGAGGGCCTTGTTGATATGATTCCTAGAAAGGGTGCACATGTAGCCGAACTGTCGGTAAAGGATATAGTGGACGTGCTTGAGGTCAGAGCATCTTTGGATGGATTGGCAACTGGTTTGGCAGCAGAAAGAATTACTGATGATGAATTGAAGGAATTAAAGTTCATTAATGGGCAGTTTTCTAATTATATTGAGAAAGAAAATCTTAATGGATCAATTAAAAAGGATGCAGAATTCCATGATATTATATACAAAGCGTCCAGAAATGATAAGCTTTTAGTAATTTTAAATAATCTTAGAGAACAGGTACAACGATTTAGAATAATTTACTTAAAAGACTATAGCAGCCCTAAAGACTTGATAAATGAGCATAATAATATTTTCGATGCGGTTTCAACAAGAGACAGAGAGGCTGCGACAGCCATTGCAAGAACACATATCAATAATCAGGAAGCCACAATATTAAAATCTATAAAGATGGAAAAAAATAAATAATAAATTAAAAGATTGCTTTTAACTCTACCGGCGTTTAGCCGGTTTTGTTATAATAAAAATAAACATTCCCTTGAAATTATCAGACATTATTAACGTTTTTGTATATAATTATAAGTAGTAGTAAAATAATATTTCTCAAGTGATATAGTTTTATATTATTATTTAACTAGAAATAAAAAACAAAAATATCTTTTAAGAAGGAAAAACTATGTGGTTTAATAACTTTTTATCAAAATACAAGTCAGGTATCTCACATGAATTTTTGTTTTACTTTAATGTCAAGGATATAATGGATAACACTAGAAATTTCTTCAGATACGTAGATGAGGAATTTATTAAACAGAGAAATTTTGGGATTGTAGCGTTCTATGACATATCAAGAGGTCTTACATTCTTAGAACCTGCTATGGAGCGGGAGTTTAATAAAATTACCGGGAACGAGGTAGCTAGCTTATTTCACTCTCTACCTTCAAAAATATTTCCGTTTATAGACATTGCATTAAGAAGTACCAAAATGGCTTTGTTTATTGATCATGCTGAGAAAATAGTACCGGCAGGAGATATAGGTAGTATGACACTTGAAGAAAGAATGGCTCTTATTTGGATGTCTGAGTGGTCGGTTAATACTAGAATTTCTGCTGTTGGAAGCACGATATTCTTGCTTGCTGATAATATTGCAGATATAAGTCGAGAATTTTTAAAGCCTGCCTATCGCATTGAGCCAATATTAGTAGAATTACCAAATGAAGTAGAGAGAAAAGATTATATTAATTATTTGTTAGAAGATAAGTCCATAAAGTCGGAAATATCAATAGATGAATTTGCAAAGCTTTCTTCAGGCCTAAATAGAAAGAGTATAAAAGATATAAAACTAAAGGCTGAAGCAGAGGGTGTTCCAATTAGTTTTGATTTTATAAAACAAAAGAAACATGATGTGCTGAAGAAAGAGTACGGAGATGTTTTGGATTTTATTTATCCAGAGATAGACTTTGATGATTTAGGTGGAATGGATGCGGCAAAGGCCTATTTAACTAAAAATATAATTGAACCTGTTAGAAGAGGTGACTCAAGGAGAGTACCAATGGGAATACTACTATGTGGACCTTCAGGTACAGGAAAAACTCTTCTAGTAGAGGCACTGGCTAAATCAAGTGGATTTAATTGCGTTAAAATAGATATGTCTAGAATATTAGGACAGTACGTTGGAGAGAGTGAAAAAAACTTCAAAAAGTGTTTGCTGGGAGCTCAGTCACAAGAGCCAGTAATTGTTTTTGTTGACGAAATTGACACAGCCTTTAGAAGAGGTGACTCTGGTGATAGTGGAGTAAGTAGAAATATATTTAGTGAATTTTTACAGTTTACAAGTAATACAAATAATAGAGGTAGAATAATTTTTGTTGCGGCAACAAATAGGCCAGACCTTATAGACGCGGCATTAAAAAGAGCTGGAAGATTTGATAAGAAGATTCCTATATTACTGCCAGAGGTGGAGGAACGTGCCTCTATATTTAAAATTGTAATTAAGAAGTATGGGATAGCAACCAATATTCAGGATTTTATTCCTTTCTCAAAATTAGCGGAGAATTATACTGGTGCGGAGATCGATACTGTAGTCAGGAAAGCATATGAGCTTGCGTGCAACAAAAAGGAAAAGCAGCCTATAATAACTGCAACAATACTCAAAGATGCACTAAAAAAGTGCAGACCTAGTACACAGGATGTAGAATTTATGACACAATTAGCTATTGAAGAGTGTGATGACATTGATTTATTACCGAAAAAGTATTGGCCACGATTTGATAAGGTATTGAAATAACCATAAATATGTATTTTTATTAAATAGTTGTTTACAAGGCAAAGTTTTTATTATAAATTAAAAGTATAGTATTTGCTACAATTAATAACTATTATAATAAATATATTTAAATCTTTAAGGAGGAAATATAATGGGTTTATTTAGTAGACTTGGACAAATGTTTAGAGGATTTTTTGGATTGTTTGTGGGTAATATGGAGGAAAGAAATCCAGACGCATTATTTGAGGATATCAAGAATCAGATAGATAAGGCTAGACGTGAAGCAGAGCATCAGATAATTGAAATTCAGACAAGCGCTGAAATGATTAAAATAGAGATGAAAACGGCTGAAAAAAACTTAAATGCAATTAAGTCAAGAGTTGATTCTGCACAAAGAGCCGGTGATAAGGAACTTTTAGTTGAGCTCTTAGTACAGGAGGAAGAATATCAAACAGTTTTTGAAACTCATAAAGCCACTTATGAAAATGCTATGGTTCAGGTCCAGAAGATTAGAGAAGACTATAAGATATTTGAGTCCGAGATGAACGCTAAATTAAATGAACTCAAGACTTTAAAGTCCCAAGCAAAAATGGCTAACTTGCGTGAAAATATCAATTCTGTTAATTCACAGTACACATCAAAAAATAACCGTGTGGGAAGTGTGAATGACAGTCTTGACAGGGCTCGTGACATTGTAAATAAAAAGACAGCAAGAGCTAATGCTGTAGAGTCACTAGGGCAAGATAATATGGACATGAAGTTAAAGAGACTTGATATGAACTCTGCAAGAGATAGAGCAAGAGCAAGAGCTGAAGCTTTATTAGGTGGAGATAATGGTGGATTTGAGGTTAAGGAAAAAACAGAAAATAAACTTTCAAATTGATTTTAGATCATGAGGTCGGTGTATGACTAGGAATATTCGGAAAGCAATAGTCTCAGATTTGAAAGAAATAACCAATATTTACAATTGGGCAGTTGAGAACACAACTGCCTCATTTGATATTAATTCTCAAACTTTAGAACAGAGATTGGAATGGTTTGAAAAACATGATGAGAGACATCCTTTAATTGTTTATGAGCTAGAAGGTAAAGTTGTGGGTTATGCCAGCTTATCTGAATATAGAAGCAAGGAAGGATATAAGAATACTTGTGAACTATCAGTTTATATTGACCCAGAGTATCAAAGGCGTGGCATTGGACAGAGACTAATGGAATATGTAATTGCTTTGGGAAAAGAGCTTGGATATCACGTTATAATGTCAGGTATCACTTCAGAAAATGAAATAAGTATAAAAATGCATAAAAAATTTGGATTTATTCTTTGTGGAAACATGAAAGAAGTTGGATTCAAATTTGGTAGATATCTAGATTGTTTATTTTATCAGCTTTTAATATAAAAATAAGATAAAATGAAATTAAGTTGAGGGAAATATGAGCGGGAATTTATTTTTTAGTGCTATTTTTAGATTTAGAAATTTTGGAACGTTATTATTTTGGTGTGCTTTAGTTTATTTATTGAGTCAGAGCGGAATGCCTGAAATTCAGCAAGTTGATAATCAGACACTAATTACTGGGGCATATGGTATAGGAGCTGTAGCATACCTTGTTCTTGTTATACAGAGCCTTTTTAGTAATAGCTTTAGAGAAGAGGTCATAAGAAAAGAAAAAAAGCAGGAAATATATAGATTAAATAAAGAATGTATAAAATTAGCAGCACAATCTAGAAGTTTCACAGCACCAATTCAAAAACAAAAAATTAGAAAGATTATGCAGGATAGGGATGATATAATAAAATCTCTAAAAAGAGGAGATGGGCATAGCTATTTAAAAGAAAAAATTGTTGAGAAAAGCCTTAATTTAGTTATATCTTATATTAAGCTTTTAACAAACTATGCTATTAGAAGTAAAGAACTTTCGGAAATAAATATAAGTAGTATAATGAACAAGATTAATGTAAATCGCAGAAAAGTCAGTTTTATGAAAGATCAAAGAATGCTAGAGGATATCACTAGCATTATAGAAATGGATGAGCAGGTTATACAGAGAGTTAAGGATGAAAAAATCGAGTTAGAGAGAATTCATGCAAGATTAGATTATATTGAGAGTATGCTAGGAATGTTTAAGCACCAAATTGTTTCAAGCATAGAATCGGAAGAGATGGTTGAGAAGCTAGAAACTGCAGTAAATGAGGCAACAGCACTTGATAATGTATTACAGGAGAGAAGAAGAAATCAAATAAGAATGTAATAGTATATGAGCTAATTTACTAAATAGTATAAAAAACCAGCATTTGTAGTCAAAACACAAATCGAGGGGGCTAATAATGGAATACACTACTATATATTCTTCTCCGTTTATAGAAATAACTAAATGTGGTGATGGTTTTTACTTGCAATCCTTTAAAAGGGGTTTAAGTGTCGATGAACTTAATAGAATAATAGGTTCTTATCCAGAAATTCTTATTTCAAATTTTACAGTAATAAGAGAAGCGTTGTTATTTGCACCCCAACCAGCAAAAAAATTTGCTTCTGTAAAAGAAAGAATAAAAGTAGAAGTAGCTGGTGATGAATTAAGAGCATATGTAACTTTAACCGTTGATAAAAGCCAATTAGAGGGACCTAATATTATTAAAGAAATAGTATCAAAATTAAATGAAAAGAGTGTCATATACGGAATAAAAAAGGATGCCCTTTTAAATCTGTACGCAAACCAGCCTATCCTTATTGCCGAAGGTTTATTGCCTGAACCGGGGGTAAATTCTCAAAATAAAATGTATAAATTAAAAGATGTACGGCCTGAAGTTAAAGAAGATGGAAATGTAGACCACTATGAATTAAATTTAATTAATATGGTTAAAGAGGGCGATTGGCTAGGTGAAAAAATTCAAGCTACTGCTGGAAAAGAGGGTAGAACCGTAAGAGGTAATCCTTTAAAACCTATGCCAGGTAAGGATTATCCACTTTTTTATGATAAAAAGACAGTTAGAGAGGTTGTTGAAGGAAATAAAACAACCCTATACGCAATGCGAAGTGGGGCAGTTTTTTTTCAGGGAGAAAGTATCGGAGTATCCAATCATCTTGAAATAAAAGAGGACGTTGGAGTTAAAACAGGAAATGTTGATTTTGATGGATATTTAACGGTTAAAGGTACAGTTGAAGATAATTTTTCTGTTGCATCTACAAAGGATATTGAAATTCTTAGTGAATATGGTGTAGGAAATGTAAAGGAAATCAAAAGTCATGAAGGCAGTATTTACATAAAGGGTGGAATTGCTGGAAAAGGGAAAACTACAATTAAATGTAAAAAAAATCTTTATTTAAAGTACGTAGCTGATGCTGATATAATCTGTGATGCAAGTGTCCATGTTGGCTTCTACTGTTTAAATAGTAATATTACCGCCAAGGAAGTAATTCTTGAATCAGTGAAGGGCCAAATAATTGGAGGAACAATAAATGCTGAAATTAGAGTTATTTCAGCTATAGTTGGAACTGCTAGTGAAAAAAGAACATGTATAACTGTAAAGGGATTTGATAGAAATAATTATAAAAATATGCTTGATGAACTTTCTAAAAATATAGAGAATCTTAAAACAGAATTAAACCAATATAAACAGCAAATATCTATTTTTGTTAATACCTTTGATGGAGGACAGGCTAGGAAAAATGAATACCAGAAATTAAATGAAAAATACAATGAACTAAAGGCTGTCCTTATAGAGAATGAAGAAAACAAAAGAAATATAATGAATTACTTGAGAACCAAGGGCGAGGGCGAAATAACTATTCTTAAAAGAGTATTTCCAAATACTATGCTTGAAATAAAAAAACTTCAAAAAGAAATCCAAAAACCTGCACTTAGGGTTAGTTACTACTATAATGAAGGAACTATCAAAGAAATGTAGTAAATGTTTTAGAAAATTTCACATGACTTTTGGGGGGTAACGAGTATGAAATATGATTCTATTTTAAAAAGAATAGAGGATGAGAAGAAGGATGAGGTCCTTTCTGCTAAGATTTACCGTTATACAGGTTTAGTACAGGCTATTGATTTTTTCTCGCAGAAGCTGGTGTTTGAGCAAATAATTGAGGCGGCATTTGATTTTATAAATGAATTATTGCTTGTTGATAAGTCAGTAATATATGTTCTTGAAAACAATAATTATGTTGTAAAAAAGGTTAAAGGTTTTGCTAAACCGCTAGGAAAAATTGAAGGTGCTACTAAACTAAATAACCTTGCTAAATTTTATGGAAGTATACTTTATGAAAAAGAAAAAATACTCAAATTTTTTGAAGAAGGCTTTATTGATGAACTTGAAATAAATGCTATAGTACCGCTAATAATTGAAGGTAATCTTTATGGCTTTATTTTATTCCATAACAAAAATTTTGGAGAAGATGATTTTATAATTTCTGAAGCCCTTATGAGGCTTATTAATAATGCTTTAGAGGATTACAGCAAATATGAGAGATTAGAGAAGGTAAATACCGAGTTAGATGAAAAGATATTTAATTTATTTGCCATTAATCAATCCTCAAAGGTATTGCTTGGTGATCTAAGAATGGATGCACTATACAATATATCTGTTGATGTATTCTCTGAGCTCACTCGCAGTAAAATTACAGGCTTTGTGCTTTATGATGAAAGATACGATAGATACGTATTAAAGAGCTTTAAAGATGTGTTTTACAAGACTAAGGATGTTAATATTAGGCTTATGCTAAAAGGAACTAATACAATAAATCCAAATAAGGTTATAATTGATCTTACAAATGAGGAGGATTGTATATATTTTAATAGCTTATTTGAAGAAGATAGTATTCTAGCTAATGCTCAGCTTGAAAAGCTAGAGGCAAAATATGTTGTTTTAATACTTAAAAATGTTCAGATTCTTGGCTTTGTTACATTAAGTGAAACAGTGACAGATAGCGAGTATAGTGAGGGTATTTTTGAACTTATAGAGAGCCTGGCAGCATCTACATATACAGCACTTAGTAATGCAAAGTTATTTGAAGTGGTAAATGAACAAAAAGCATTAATTCAGAAAAAGCTAGACAAGCTAATTTCTTTGAATTATCTCACAAGAAATATTAGCAGTTCTCTTAGAACAGAAACATTGCTTGAGATGGCGACTAAGACATTACAGGTTTCATTTAATGTAGAAAAAGGTGCCTTTTGCCTCTACAAAAAAGAGACAGATGAATTTGAATTTTCAACTACAATTAACATTGACCAGTGCAGAAATAAAACCATAACTCCGAATGAGAATTGGAGAAGAACCTTTGAAGGAGATTGTGTTTATGCAATGGGGCAGGCCAATATCGCTCAATACATAGGAGATGAGTACGCTGACATAATAGGCGATGTTCAGGGTATATTAATAATTCCTGTATATATTGATATGATGGAAATAGATTTACTAGGTGCTATAATTATTTTTAAGTATAAGGACTTGCAGCTTGACAATGAAGAGAACATGCTTATTATTGACACTGCAGCAGGGAATATTGCTCCAGTGCTAAATAATCTTTTGATAATTCAGATGCAACAGAGATTTATGTTGCCAAATTTTATAGAGCTATTTAAGAAGGATTTGAAGGATGAAGTAAAGGCTGCCTTAGATTATGAGATAAACTTATCCGTATTACAAATTCAGGATGATAGGGAATTCTTATTTAAAGGAAATTCTGTTATTGACAGCCTCAAGGAAAATTTTAGAAAAGTTTATCCATTTTCATACAATAATATTTTTATTATTGAAAATGATGAAGATGAAGATTTAGAAGCAAAAATAAAAAGTTGTACAAAAGTTAATAACTTAAGAATTAAAAAAATGACTTTGGGTACTGATTTTAAAAATTTTGCTGAATTTTTTGAAATTTATAGATAGAGTAAGAATTAGGTGGTGTGCAGTTGTGGAATTAATGTTAGGAACAGATATAATAGAGATTGATAGATTAAGGTCGTCTATTGAGAACGATGTTAATGGACGTTTTTCAGAAAGGGTATTTACGCCTAATGAAATAAAATATTGTGAGAGTAAAAATGCAGCAAAGTATCAGAGCTATGCAGCTAGGTTTGCTGGTAAAGAGGCTGTTTCCAAAGCGTTTGGTACTGGAATAGGGGAACATGCATTCTTTAATGAAATAGAGATTCTAAATGATGATTTGGGTAAGCCTTATGTAAAACTACATGGAAGAGCTAAGGACTACTATGAGACCCTAGATGCATCTGGAATATCCATTTCACTCTCCCATTGTAAGGAGTATGCTGTTGCATATGTGGCCATATCAGTTGAGAAGGAATAATACTAATAATTACGAGTTAGTTTAATAAGAAATATTTATAATGAAAAGTTTTTCCTTGATTTTTGGGATGATTTTAATGATAGGGAGGTTCTATGTGAAACAGGTATCATTTATACATATGGCTGATTTACATCTTGATGCTCCTTTTTCATCGCTTGGGGATGTACAAAAGGCTGATATCAGAAGAAATGAGCTTGAAAATTGTCTTAGAAGAATAGTTGAAAAGGTTCTGACTCAGAATGTGGATTTATTAATCATAAGCGGAGATTTCTTTGAAGATAATGGGGTTAAGGGTTCGACGATATTGACTGCTAAGAACCTATTTTCAGAGCTGTACAAAACAGAAATTATTATTTGTTCAGGAAATCATGACCCATTAAAAGAAAACTCTTACTATAAAAAGACTCAATGGAGTACTAATGTACATATTCTTAAGGATTCTGAGCAGGTATTATATTTAGAAAAATATAATACCTGTATTTATAATATGGGAGTAAAAGGAGAGGTTTCCAGAGATTATTCCATTATTCTCAATAAAAATATTTCCAGTCAGTGTTTTAACATATTGCTCTTTCACGGAACTGTAGATATGCCCTTTGAAGAAGATAACTACAACCCCATTACATCAAAAGAGATTTTTAGCTTGGGCATGGATTATGTTGCTTTAGGACATATGCATTGCTACTTGAGGCTTCAGTCAGAGAGTACAGTAATGATTAATCCTGGAAGTCCCGAACCTCTTGGGTTTGATGAAGAGGGTATTCATGGCTTTATTCAAGGCCGATTAATTCAATTAAATGATAATAAAAAAGGTGTTGAAGTTGAATATGTCACTTCTGCTACAAGACATTATCATAAGCTGGATGTAAATATAAATGATTGTAATAGCGATAAAGAGGTTATTAACAGAATAAATGGACAAATAAAGCTATTGTCTACAGATTTATATAGTATTACATTAAAGGGGTTCATTCCAAAGGAATATAATCTAGAAGTTAAAAATATATTAGATGCATTTAATAAGAGTTGCTTCTTTATAAAAATAAAAAACCATACATCAATTGAGTTTAATTATGATGAGTATCTGGAAGACCCTGGGGTCAGGGGTGAATTTGTCCGTAGAATTATGGATATGATAGATTCTGAAAGTTCAGATAAGCAAAGAGAGACATTATTTATGGCTATGCAATATGGACTTCAGGCTTTAGAAAACGGGAGTGTGGATTAGAATAACTATTGGAGAAGGCTAGAATTTTCGTAACTTTGTAGTTTCTACATATAATGGAGGTTAAATTGAAAATTAATAGGCTCTATGTGAGGGGATTTGGAAAAATTGAAACTTTTGATGAAACTCTTTCAAATGGCTTGAATGTGATATATGGGCATAATGAGAGTGGAAAATCAACTCTTATGGCGTTTATCAAGGCCATGCTATATGGTTTGAAGGGTGGAAGGGCATCTGAAACAAAACAGTATAAACCATGGAATAAGGCACCCTTTGGAGGATATCTTAACTTTGAACTTGATAATGGCAGAGAATATAGAATAGATCGGGATTTTGAAAATGGCATTGTTAAGCTTTTTGATGGAGCTTTCAATGATATTACAGGTGATTTTGTAAATATAAAAGGTGAAGATGGTATTGCAGATAGGCTGCTGGGACTCAATGAAAGCCTTTTTGAAAGAACTGTTTATATAAAACAGATGGGAACAAGAATAGATAATTCTGCATCAAAGGATTTGTTAGATAGAATATCAAATATTAGACAAAGCGGGTGGGAGGATATTTCCTTTAAAAATGCAAATGCAGCTTTGAAGGAGGCTTTAAAGCAGCAGGTTGGAACGGACAGAAGCTATACTAGACCCCTCGACCTTATTAATAAAAGACTTGGAGAATTAAGTCTACTTAAAACTAAAATGCAGGAAGAAAATAAAAGCCTTATTGAGTCAAGAGAAAAGCAAAAAGAACTAGCAATACAGATAAGCAAGCTTGCAGTAAAAGAGAAACTTTTTGCAAGCCTATTAGAGTTGTGCGGACTTAAGAGGAAGATAAAGCTTCAAAATGAAAAGCAAGATGAAATAGATTTTTTAAATGAGAGAATTAAGCAAGCGAAAAAAGATATAAATACTTTGTCAAAGGATAAGGAACTACTAGAGCAGAATATAGATAATAATTCTAAGCAATTGGCTATTTTAGACTGTAAGCAAGAAGCTGCTGGGGCAGAGACTATAAATTTGCATACAAAGAACTATCATGTTATACAAGATAAGCTTCAGAAGCAAAGGGCACGGATGAAGGCTTGGAATATTTCCAGTATTATAGCCCTTATAGCTTTATTAGGAATTGGTAGTGGGGCCTTAGTTTTTAATGTTTTGGAGATATGGATTACGGCTATCCCTGTGATCGCAATAATAATTTTTGTTATTCTTTGGTTAAGAAGTAGTAAAACGTTAGAAGTTTTAGAAGATGAGCTAAGCACGTATATTGAGCAAAGTAAAAATGTCAGAAATGAGCTTGATAATTTAAAAAGAATTGAACAAATACTCAATCAGCAAAGGGTTAGCTTGAATGAGAGATTTACTAACGAAAAAAATCAATATGAACAGCTGGTTAAAAGGTTGCAAAATCATAATAATTTTAAACAGGAAGATGTAGTCGCTTTAGAGAAGGATATAGATAGAGTGTCTGAATTGATTTTTGCACTAAGGGAATCAACTGGGCAGGATTTAAACCAAACTGAGAAGGAACTATATGATAGTGTATTAGAGAGTATAAGTGAGAGTCAATGTATAAAAATTACTGAAATAAAAGAGTACTTGACCTCAGAGCTTCAGCAAAAGAAACTTGAAAATGCCACAGTAGAAGCTGATATTAAAAATAGTGAGAATATTAAAAGAGATGAATCAATTGACGATGAAATTGTAAGTTTAACACAGCAAAAGGAGAGCCTTGAACAAAGAGGAGAGGCTTTAAGTATTGCAATACAAACTCTTGAAGAGGCAACAAATGCTGTGCAGAAAAAGTACATTCCAGTTATGAATAAAGTATTCAAAGATACATTTAAAGGATTAACAGCGCAGAAATACAATGATATAAGGGCTGGAGATAATTTAAGCATAATGATAAGTGAGCCTCAAACCCAAATGGTTATTCCTGTGTCTGTACTAAGTAATGGTACAATAGACCAACTGTATCTGGCACTTAGGATGGCAATTTCCGAGACAGTACTAAGAATTAATGAAGGTCTTCCATTTATTATGGATGAACCCTTTGCACAATATGATGATGAAAGAACAGAAAATGCCCTTAGCTATATTTATAATATCAGCAAAAAACAGCAAGTTATAATTTTTACCTGCAAGAAGAGAGAGGTTGATTTAATTAGTAGTCAATACCCTTGTAAAATCTGTTCATTGACATAAGTCAAATTTAGAAATATATTATAACATATTAAGGTATATGAGATAGAGGAAGGTATGAAAAAGAGACATTTAATTACGAGAGCAGTAGCTCTAATAATGGCATTTGTTTTTATTTTAGGTGGCTGTGGGAAAAGGGATATTCCTGTTACTTCAAATGAACAACTCCTAAGCAGGATAACTCCTGAAAATGCTGCAGTGATAACAGAGTCTGTAGTAGACGTGTATGATGAGCCGGATATTCTCAGCACAAGAACCACTCAAGTGCTTTTTAACCAAGTGGTAAAGATCTCAAAAGAAGAAAACTCATGGATGAATATAGTGCTATTAGATGGCTTTTCAGGTTGGGTAAAAAGTAAGTACGTAAGCAGGAATACTGAAGGTGTTACAGATGGTTCTATTAATAATAAAATAATTGTAACTGCAAAAATTACAGATGTATATTCCGGATCCAATAATAAGGTGAAATACAAGAAAATAGTGTTGGGAACCGAACTGTATTCATATGGTAAGACAAAAACAGGCTACAATATTTTGATGCCTGAAAATAAAACAGGCTGGATAGATGAAGGTGGAGTAATTGCAATACCAATAAGTAACAATATTATACCAAAAACAACCGGCAATGATTTTGTTCAGACAATAAAGAAATTCGATGGAACAATATTTATTATGGGTGGAATGAGCAGATGGGGAATAGATTCCGCTGGACTTGTATACATCAGCAGTAAAATCAATGGAATTGATGTTCCAAGAAATCTTAGTCAAATGAGAAATATTGGAACAGCTATCCATGAAGAGAAAAACATACAGATGGGTGACTTGATTTTTTTTAGCACAGATAGCTTAAAAGAAGATGTTTATGATGTGGGGGTATATGTTGGTGATAATAAATTTGTACACTCAAGTACATCAAAGGGAGTAATTACAGAATCATTAGAGGATAGCTATTTTAAGGATAGAGTGTGTGATATTCGGCGGATATTTTAGTTGGAGACTAGCTTGTCTAGTAATTCTGCTATGTCGTCTGCTGAGTTTGGTTTCCCTAAAAATTTTGAGTTTTGGCTCATTGTACTTAGGGTTGAGGGGTTGTTTGTAATTTCAGATAGTACCTGAACAAGCTGACTTGAATTATCTATTATATTTGCTGCCCCATTTCCAATTAGAAAGCTGGCATTACCCTCTTCCTGTCCTGGTATGGGTGAAATTATAAAAATGGGTAAGCCCTTTACAAGGGCTTCCGATACTGTCATTCCTCCTGGCTTTGTTATTAATAGGTCTGAAATATCCATGAATTCATTAATTCTATCAGTATAGCTCAATATTAATAATTTCTTGCTAAATTTATTTGCAGACTCCTCTAGCTGAGACTTTAGTTTTTTATTTGTACCAGTGACCGCAATTATTTGTAAGTCTATTTCACAATCAAGAAGCGATGTTATGGTTTTATCTATATTGCCAAAACCCATTCCACCTCCCATAACTAAAACTGTAAATTTATTATTCAAGCCCAACTCACTCAGCAGGGTTGTTTTATCTACTTTGGTAAGGAATTTTGGTGATACAGGGATCCCATAGGGGAATATTATATTACTAGGGATTCCACGATTAATCATTTCCACTTTCATTATTTCATTTGCAACAATAAAAGCATCCATTCCATTGTCCAGCCATAGTGAATGAACTACATAATCTGTCAATATAGCTACTGATGGTATACTTATACAATTTTTTTCCTTTAGGGAGGATATCATTTGCATTGGAAAAGGATGAGTACATACAATTACTGATGGCTCATAATCATTAATTATGCCCTTTAGTCGATGAGCTAACAGACTATTTAAAACCTTACTTATATCATAAATGCCCGTACCTGTACCTGAGGCAGTATAAAGCATTTTATAAAGCCGAGGGCTCTTTTTTAGACTGCTTAGATAGCTGCTAACTACTACTTTATCAATAATGGGATTTATATATTTTAAAGTGTCTAATACATCAACTGTCCAATCATTAAACTTCTTTTCAATTGATTCTTTTAGTGCATGCGCAGCCTTCATATGTCCGGCACCAATAGATACATACAGTACTAAAACCTTCATAGTAATCTCCACTTTACCAAAGTTAATTCCTCTAATTAATATAAATTTTTAACATTATTACACTAATTAATACGCAAACTGTATAAATAAAGTAGTTATATAGAAATAATAACTAAACTAACATAAAAATTTAGAGAACGAATATTTTTACACATTTAGACTAAAAATAACATTGCAAAAATATTAGTAGATTCGGAAGGAGGTAAAAGATTGAAAAGGTGTATTAAAATAGTAGCTTTTTGTTTGATTATAATTTTCAGTGTAACATTTATGGGGCAGAATGATATGTATTTTGTTAGTTCAGCATCTTCTCTCAAAATGGGAGATGAAGGACAAGAAGTAAAAGATATGCAGCAGGAATTAAAAAATTGGGGGTATTATAAGGGTAATATTAATGGAATATTTGGTACCGATACGTTTGCATCAGTACTTAGATACCAGAGGCAATATGGACTAAATGCAAATGGAATTGCTGATGAAAATACTCTCTTAACCATGGGGTTAGGACATATCGTTGAAACTGGAACAGCATATGCTGCGTCAAGTAATGTTTCAGATGAGCAATTACTTGCCAGAGTAATTAATGGTGAAGCGAGGGGCGAGCCATTTGAAGGGCAGGTGGCAGTAGGAGCGGTGATTTTAAATAGAGTTAAAAATTCAAAGTTTCCTAAGACTTTAGCAGGTGTTATATATCAACCAGGGGCTTTTACTGCTGTAACAGATGGACAAATCGATGTACCCATTAGTGCTAAGTCAACAGTTGTAAAGGCAGCACGTGATGCACTTGCTGGATGGGATCCAACGGAAGGCTGTTTATATTATTGGAATCCAGCAACAGCTACAAGTAAATGGATATGGTCAAGAAAGGTTCATCTAAAGATTGGAAAACACTGGTTTGGAATATAAAAATGGAGGTGAGTTAATTGGAGGAAAACGAATATAAAAATATAAATAACCATGGTGGTGTGAGTAATAGAAGAAGAGGCTCATGGTCAATTCCTATTGCTACAATTGCAATTATAGCATTAGTTGGAGTAGGATGGTGGGGATATAATCAGAATAAGCAGCTGACTGCTCTTCAGATTCAAATGAATAATCAGTATAACAGAGCCTTTGTAGATTTGTCGGACTATGTAGACAATGTAGAAGTATTATTGGCAAAGTCCTTAGTAACATCTACTCCCCAAAGTACTTCTACAATTCTGGAAGAAATCTGGAGACAGGCAAATTTGGCACAAACAAATATGGGGCAGCTACCTATATCACCACCTGTGCTTTCAAAAACTTCAAACTATTTGACTCAGGTAGGAGACATGGCATATGCTTTAAACGCTAAAGCCTTAAAAGGAACAGCTCTTAGTGATAAGGAATATGAAAGCATTAAACAGTTACATGGTTATGCCGTGTCGTTGCAAAAAAATTTACATGGAATTGAGAATCAGATAAATTCAGGAAAAATGAACTGGGGAGATACATCAACTAAAGCATCTAAAACTGTTAGTGTTGCAAAAACAAATGATCCTCAGTCTAGTCAATTTGAAAACATTGATAAAAATTTTCAAGAATACCCATCCCTTGTATATGATGGTCCTTATTCTGATCATATGTTAAAATCAGAGCCTGTGGGATTAAAGGACAAAAAGGTGAGTGCTGATGAGGCAAAGGAAATCGCAAAAAAATTTATGGGAGAAGATAGGGTACAGGATGTTAAGAAACTGGATTCTAATGATGCAGGGAGTATAAAGACCTATCGCTTTCAGGTGATATTTAAAAATTCAACCGACAAAGATACTGCTGAAATTGATGTAACCCAGCAAGGTGGGCAGGTATATTGGATGCTCCGAAGTAGAGATTTTGGAAAAGATAAGTTAAATATGGATGAGGCAAAAAAAACTGCATCAGACTTTTTGGCTAAGAATGGCTTTAAAAATATGAAGGACACATATTATCAAAAGGTAGATGGTACGGCAGTTATCTGTTACGCCTATACTCAGGATGGTGTAGTTGTATACCCTGATTTAGTGAAGGTAAAGATAGCACTGGATAACGGTGAAATAGTCGGAATAGAATCTAAAGGATATCTGTATAACCATAAAGAAAGAAAAATACCAGCTACTAAATTGACAATGGCAGAGGCTCGTAAAAAGATTAGCAAAAGAATTAATATAGCTAGTGAGGGGAGAGCCATTATACCAACTGATTTCAAAACAGAAATTTACTGTTATGAATTTAAGGGTAACTCAGAAGGCAGAGATTTTATAGTATATATCAATGCAACTACAGGAGAGGAGCAAGATGTTCTCATGCTCCTTACTACAGAGAATGGTACGTTGTCGATGTAGATACTTTGAGGCATAGATTTCCTAGTTAAGGGATGTCTTGAAAAATGAAATTATAAAGCTATTTATTGATTATATATTGGCATACTAGAGAAACCCATGGGTTCGGCTAAATCAGTACCTATGGGTTTTCTGTTTAACTTTTTACATAGTAAGGAGAGGTTTACCACATAGAGCTTAGCTTGACACATATTTTTACAAATATTACAATAAACTTATACTAAAGAGGCACAAATAATTTTTGGGGGACAATTTAATGAAGTTTACAAAAAGTATCACTATTCTTACTATGATAGCAATAATTATTACTGCCTTGTGTGGTTGTAGCAATGCTTCAACGACCACAGCCTCTGACAAAGGAAGTACTGAAGTGACGAATACTACAATTTCAGACAGTCCAGAAACAAAACTTGCTAAAACATCTATAAAAAAAGTGACATTAAGCAGTAAGATTCTAAAACAGGATATGAAATTAAATATATATTTACCTAAAGGGTATAGTAGCAACAATAAGTATCCAGTTCTATATATGATACATGGTTATACTGGAAATGAAGATACTTGGATGCCAGACCTTAAGTTAGATAAAAAAGCTGATGAGTTAATAGATAGTAATAAAATTAAACCGTTGATTATAGTTACACCGCAAATTGATAATAGTTATGGATTAAACACATCTCAAACAACTAGAAGATTGGGTAGCGATCCAAAGGTAAGTTTATATGAGGGCATGTATGAAGATTTCATATATAAAGAGGTTGTTTCATTTATTGATTCAAATTATAGTACTATAACTTCAAAAGATGGACGCTATATTGGTGGATTATCAATGGGAGGATGTGTAGCGTTACATTTAGCATTTTCTCACTCAGATATGTTTAGTAAAGTTGGAGGTCATAGTCCTGCACTTTTTGTGAAGGAAGTTCCAGATAGTATTTATGCATGGCTCTATCCTAATGAAGGCTTACAAAATGAAAGAGATCCGTTATTTATTGCTCAAAATAAGGATCTTAAAGAATTAAATATATATTTAGATTGTGGCGATAACGATAGCTATAAATTTTATATAGGTTGTGATAGGTTATATAAAATTTTGCAGGATAAAGGAGTTAAATCTCAATATCACTTAAATTCTGGCGCTCATGATGGCGTTTATTGGGAGGAAAATTCGGAAAAATATCTTTTGTTTTATGCGGGAAAATAGCTTTGCAGATTAAACAATGATGCTTATCAGTTCACGTAAAACAGAGGTTTCTCTACCAACCCAATGGTTTGTATTAGCATATTGAATCAATTTCAAATTCAAGATTGACAACTATATCTCAATTCAATTATAATATGTTAGAGTTCTAAATATTAGAATTCTAACATATTTTTTTTAGCATTGGGGGTATCAAAAATTGGAGAAAAGAGAACTAAATCTGCTTCTCATAAAGGTTAGCGCCACGTACAGACGGAGGTCTGCATACGAATTCATGAAGCAGGATCTTACTGCGGGTCAGCCTAGAATGCTAAATTATTTATCCCAGAACAATGGGTGTATACAAAGGGAAATTGCAAATGATTGCAATTTAGAACCCGCATCAGTAACAAGTGTTTTGAATAGCATGGAAAAGGCAGAACTTATTACAAGAATGCCCGTAGTAGGTGACAAACGGGCGTTGGAGGTAAGGCTTACAGAGAAAGGGATTGAAAAGAAAAAAATAGCTGATGAAATAGCTGTTAAAATTGAAAATGAATGCTTTAAAGGCTTTACAGAAGAAGAAAAAATTGTAGCAAAAGACTTTTTAACAAGAATACACAAAAATATGCTTGACGTGGAACAAAAGGTGGTAAGCATCAATGAAAAAATTATTTAAATTTCTAAAGGGCAGCTATTTATTTGCAATAGCAGCACCTCTATTTATGCTTGTAGAGGTAATGATGGATTTGCAGCAACCTACTTTAATGGCAAATATTATTGATATTGGAATAGCCAATGGAGATAAACAATATATAATTGTAACAGGTCTTAAGATGATAATAGTTGCATTGATAGGCTTTGTAGGAGGTGCTGGTTGCAGCATTACTGCTTCCTTTGCGGCAATGGCCTTTGGAACTAGACTAAGACAAGCCATGTTCGATAAAATACAGACACTTTCCTTTATAGAACTTGATAAACTGAAAACCTCATCGCTAATTACCCGTCTAACCAATGATGTGACACAGATTCAAAATACAGTAATGATGCTGCTTAGAGCGATGGTTCGTTCGCCACTTCTTATAATAGGTGGCATTATAATGGCTATGACTATTAGTCCTAAGCTTACTTTGATATTTGCTGTGTCAATGCCGATATTAATATTCTTTGTAGTTTTAATAGTTCGCAAATCATTTCCTCTATTTTTAAAAATGCAGATTAAGATAGACAGGGTGAACACCGTTATGCGTGAAAATCTTCTTGGAGCTAGAGTTGTTAAGGCATTTGTAGGACATGAGAAAGAAGAAATGCGCTTTGAAATTGCTAACCAAGACCTAGTGAAGTGGAGTACCAGAGCACAAAAAATCACTGTGCTATTATGGCCTTTACTAACATTAGTTCTTAACTTAAGTATAATTGCACTACTGTGGTTTGGTGGAAACTTGGTTGTTGCAGGAGAACTCAAATCGGGAGAAATTATGGCCTTTATGAATTATCTTATGCAAATATTAATGTCACTTATGATGGTTGTTATGTTAGTTATTAATTTTTCAAGAGCCAAGGTATCTGCTGACAGGGTAAATGAAGTGCTTGATACAGAAACCACTATTAAGAATCCACTACAACCCTTAGAGATAACAAAGTTCGATATAGAATTCAAAAATGTCTATTTTGGATATAATAACCTTCCTAATGAATATGTTTTGAAGAACATTTCGTTTAGTGCACATCCGGGTGAAACAATAGGTATTATCGGCGGAACGGGCTCTGGTAAAAGCAGCTTGGTGGGGCTTATTCCAAGGCTATATGATGCAAATGAGGGATCTGTAATGATAGGTGGAGTAGATGTTAAACAAATTTCGATGGAGTCGCTGCGAGAAAACATTGGAGTTGTAATGCAAGATAGTATTCTGTTCTCAGGAACTATCGAAGAAAATCTAAAATGGGGAAATGAATACAGTGATGCGAATGCAATGGAACAGGTCCTTCACGATGTCCAGGCTTATGAGTTTATCTCAGTATTAAAAGACAAATATCAAAGTACTGTTGAACAGAGAGGTAAAAATTTCTCGGGTGGGCAAAAGCAAAGGCTTTCTATTGCCAGAACTTTCATGAAGAATCCAAAGATTCTTATTCTTGATGATTCTACAAGTGCTGTAGACATGGCTACTGAGGCAAAAATACAGAATACTCTAAATAGAAGACAGAACCAAGCAATTGTGTTTGTAATAGCGCAGAGGATTTCAGCAATACAAGAGGCGGATAAAATAATAGTTCTAGATGAGGGTGAAATCTCAGCTATTGGAACTCATGAAGAACTGATAAAAACTAATGAAACATATAGGAGCATTGTAGCATCACAGCTTGGAGAGGAGGCGGTTTCAAATGTCAGATAAAGAGAATACCAGCATGGGACCGAAATTTCCGACCAGACCAGGAAGAAGTGGTGGCGGACCAGGCGAAAATCTGCATAGAGCACCTGTTAAGCTAAAGAATGCAAAAGGAACTTTACTAAGACTAATAGCATACCTGGCAGGGCAGAAGAAAATAATTATATTGGTGTTTTTATTTTCTTTGATATCAACAATTATAGGTATTGTGGGCACTAGAGTCAATGGAATTATTGTGGACGAGTATATTGCAAAAAAGGATTTAGCAGGATTGCTAATAGTTTGTGGACTGTTGCTGATTATTTATCTTGTAAATGTTGTAACTGCATATTTTCAGAATTCAATTATGATAGATGTAGCACAGAGAACTTCTGCACAGATTCGAAAAGAGCTGTTTTCAAGCATTCAGCGGCTGCCGCTGGCATTCCTTGATAAAAGTTCAAGTGGAGACTTGATGAGTAGGCTGACAAATGATGTAGACAACATTAATACGACGCTTTCTCAAAATGTGACTCAGCTTTTTTCAGGAGTAATAAACACTGTAGGAATGCTTATAGCAATGCTACTTTTAAGTCCAAAACTAACTATAATATCTCTTACTACTATTCCTATAATGTTTCTTGCAACAAAGGGAATAGCAGCAATTACAAAAAAGTACTTTAAGCAGCAGCAGCAAAATCTTGGAGAGCTCAATGGCTTTGTAGAAGAGATTATTTCAGGGCAAAAGGTGGTAAAGCTTTTTGGTCGTGAGGAAAAAGTAAAGCAGGAATTTAACAAAATTAATCAAAAGCTTAGAAAAAGTAGCACTATGGCTCAAGGTATATCGGGCTTTATGGGACCAGTGATGAATGTAATTAATAATATTACCTATCTGATAGTTGCAGTTGCAGGAGGATATTTAATATTAAATGGTGAGCCAATAACAATAGGAATTGTATTTACTTTCTTGCTTTATATGAAGAACTTTGCTAGACCGCTAAGTGAAATAGCCAATTTGTTTAATACAATACAATTAGCACTAGCAGGGGCAGAACGTGTTTTTGAGATAATGGATGAACAAAAAGAAGAGGATACTAATACTGCAAAGAATATCGGAGAGATAAGGGGAGACATTTCTTTTGAAGATGTAACATTTTCGTATGAACAGGGTAAAGAGGTTCTTAAGAATGCTAATATAGCAGCTAGTCAGGGAGAGCAGATAGCAATAGTAGGACCAACTGGCGCAGGCAAAACTACAATTATTAGCTTGCTGACAAGGTTCTATGATATTGACAGTGGAAAGATTATGATTGATGGGAAGGATATTCAGGAACTGACACTTAAAAGCCTGCGCAAGAGTGTGGGAATGGTGCTACAGGACACATATCTTTTTTCAGAATCAGTTGCTGACAATATTCGATATGGAAGGCTAGATGCGACTGATGAAGAAGTAATGGAGGCGGCTAAGCTGGCAAATGCACACTCGTTTATAATGCATATGCCAGAAGGATATAATACTGTATTGGCCGACAACGCTTCAAATATTTCGCAGGGTCAAAGGCAGTTGATTGCCATAGCTAGAGCCATACTGGCTGACCCGAGAATACTTATACTTGATGAGGCCACATCCTCAATAGACACACGAACAGAGCTTAAAATACAGAAGGCCTTGCTAACATTAATGAAGGGAAGAACAAGCTTTATTATTGCTCATCGACTAAGTACTATAAAGAATGCGGATTCCATATTGGTTATTGATAATGGAAGAATTGTTGAAAAGGGCACGCACACTGAGTTACTAGAGCAAAATGGTTTCTATGCTAACCTGTACAACAGCCAGTTCAAAACTGGGATGGCGATATAGGGGGAATGTGGGAAAGGTATTCTGACACCAGAAGCTTTTAGTAGTTGGAAATAGATAAGGGCAAATGTCTAAATCAAACACTTGCCCTTGATACTGATTAGTTAAAATTAAATTATTTAAACCTTGGCAGGTCATCTAAATCATCAACAGAATCAGAGCTGTTGGGATCGGCACTGAGATACTCTCCGCCATTTTTCCCTCTTACTACATTATATCCTTCAATAGCACCCTGTTTTGCCATAAGTATTGCAAAATTCAAGGGACAAACACGGCCATTTTCAAACATTACGTCAGTAACAGCACCTTCTTCATTTTTCTTAACCTTTATAATTCTATTTTCACCATTCATAAGGATACCTCTTTTGATACTATTTATTGGTTACAAAACACCATGAATTCTTCTAACTATATTGCTTAATTACAAAGTTATAAAACATTCATAATATATTATTTCAAGGATCCTTAAAGATTAAACTGACAATTTATGCATATTAGTTTTCATTAATTAATTTCCTATTATAATTTGTGAATTAGTTACATTTACATTTTCCACTCGTACAACTTCCTGAAAGAAACCTATAGGGACAAAGGTTCTTTCATTAACAATTGTTGGTGCAGTTCCCAACTGAATGGGTGAGGTTTTCATGTAAATATAGTAATCCTTACCTATTGTTAGAGATATGCCCTTGCCGAGGGTGATACTTTTCAGCTTACTATTCCAGGTCACATCAAAACCAAGAGCTTCTGAAATAGCGCGAAGAGGAAGCATAACAGTACCTTGCTCGTTAATATATGCAGCTGGTGCTTCTATTTTGTTGTTATTAACAATGATATCCATAGCAGATACATCTCCACTTATATCGGCAGTATTTTCTTCTGGGACTACTTCAATAGGAACAGCTTTTTCAAACAGTACAACTACTTTAGAGGGAGTGGTCTGAGCAGGAATACTTTTTGTAGAAATCCCATACATTACTACAAGCTTCCTATTGGCAAGCTCACCCTCGTAGCGGGTTCCATCCTGTAAAATAATCTCTGTATTCTCACCGATATTAAGTTTTAGAAAATTATCAGAGCTTATTAAGTCGGCATTAAATACGTCAAATTTAATATTCTGGTCCTCATTACCTACAACAATAACTTGAGCATTATACTGAGGAGGGTATATCATAATCATAGGAGCATTGGCATCGTAGAAGCCTGTAATAACAGAGCCCTCAGCTATTTCAGCATTGTTCACAATATATGTGTTACTAGATACTATGATGTTTGCTTCTTGTCCGTCTTCACTTACAACAGATAAAAACTTAGAGGTTGTTTCACCTGAAGAATCAGATACTTTTTTAACTGTTCCGGTAAAAGATTTGAAATAAGGTTTTATAGATACACCTGATTCTAAATTAATTTGTTCAACAGCTTTGATGGGCTCGATGTTTTCTGTATTAGCTGCAAATGTGGTAGCTGCTGAAAGAGATATGACTGTAATTGTCAAAAATCCAGCAAATAAGTTCTTCAATTTCATAATATTTTTCTCCTCTCAAATTTGTTTGACGCATATATAGACGTAGAATATTGGATATAGTTCCAATAAAACAAAGGCATCCTTATTAAGTCATTTGATAAGCTCCTTGGAAATCAAGATTATCATTTTACTATTGATAGAAGAAATGGTAAATGATAGACTTAAATATAAAGATTAACCATAAAAAGGTTACTAATTTGAAATTCCTCAGGAGGATTTTATGGAGGTTAAAATCAAGCAATGCATTCATAACATTGTTGGCGTATTCTGTTTGATGCTTGGAACAATTAAAGTGATTAGAATTATTTTATTGAGATATATTCCAATGATGCAATCCCAGATATATAATAATGATAGATTAGTTTCATTGTTTCTAAAAATTTTACCAGGTCTGATTTTAATTATTATATCTATTACATTAATCGCAATTACTAAAAAAGCAAATAACGCTAGATTAGAAAAAAGCCAGCTTATTTCGGAAGAGAGTAAAACAGATAAAACACTAAAAGTTATCGAAGGCTCAACTATAGGGTTATTGCTTATTATGCATAATGGCTATAATTTAATAGTTGAAATATGTAGTCAAATAAGTTCTTTAATTAACTATAAAGGTGCTTCAAGTGACATATTATCTGACTCAGTGCTTAGTGAAATATACCTAGACAGCTTATTAACAAATATTCCTATTTTTGTTTTGTATATAGCTATGATAATTATTGGTGTAGTGCTTATTAGTAAGACTAAAAAGAAATATAGCATTAATACTTTTACTAGTTATCAGCCTATAAAGCAACGCATTAATAAAATTGTTGGATTATTCTTCTTAATAATTGGAAATATAAGCCTAATTAGTCCTATTGCTTCAATATTTACAGCTTCTTTGGCAGTACCAAAGCAATTTTCTTCTGAGGACTTATTTATGTGGGAAGCAATAATACCAAAAGCTATACCCAGCCTCATTATAATAACTATTTCTTTGTTTTTACTTGTGATTGCTAAAAAGAAATCAAAATTAGAAAATGAAGACTGTATAGCATTTAAAGAAAGTATATCTAGTAAAATGGTAAGTGTTATAAAAAACTCAATTATAGGGTTACTGCTTATTATTTATTCAGGTTTTTTTCTTTTAAGTTACGCATGCAACGAAATAATTATGTATATAAGTACGCAGGGTTCGACATATATTCAAATTATAGAAACAGAAAAAATTATGTTACTTACAAACAGCCCTACTTTAATTCTATACATAGCAGCATTAATTGTTGGCGTATGTCTTTTAATAAAAACTAAAAAGAAATATAATATGTGGAAGACATATTAATTTGGAGGCCAAGTTTAATGACAGTATTAAAAACACGTGAAGTAGAGGAAAACGATTTATCTGGGCTACTTAGCCTATATACACAATTGCATGATAATGCTTTCCCTGATATAGAAGAGAATCTTATTGGATTATGGAAGGATATACTTTCTGACCCTCAGCATCATATTATTGTAGGCTGTGTAGACGATAAAATTATAGCTTCCTGTGTTATAATAATTATAAAAAATCTTACGAATAACCAGAGGGCTTATGCTTTGATTGAAAATGTAATAACTGATGAAAGCTATAGGAATAAAGGTTATGCAACTGATGTTCTGAACTATGCTAAAGAAATTGCAATAAAAAATGATTGTTACAAGATTATGCTTATGACAGGATCAAAACAGGAATCTACTATGAGATTTTATGAGAAGGCAGGCTATAATAAAAACGATAAAACAGCTTTTATCCAGTGGCTGTAATATGGATATTTAAAAGAAGGTAATTCTAATCAAAGAGGACAATCAAAAAATTCATAAAATAATTGTAATAGCTGCAATTGAATAGTAATATTAAGGTATCTGTAAGTAACTTTTTAGGAGGATATTTAGTGGAGAATAACAGTGATAGTGAGTTTCCGTCTTTAGATATTAAAGAAGAAAACAATGCAAGTTGGCAAGCCAACACTGCTTATGTTAATAAAAAATACCCTGGCCCCGTGGCTGCTGGTATACTATTTTCAATAGCAACCATGTTTTTAACCTATGGGGGAGTACTTTTGCCCTTTGAAAACAAGTATTTAAAAAGCGGACTTGGAGAAGTAATTTTTGTTCTCCTACCTGTTTTAGTTTTTCTTATAGTCGGGAAATACAATATTAAAGATACACTAAAGCTTAGAAGAACTAGACCTATAAATTATCTTATAATAGTATTTTTAACAATGTTTGCAATGCCCGTTGTAGGTGTATTAAACCTATTAGTGTTAGGATTAATAAGACTGGTATTTGGTAAAAACTTGCCAATTGATCAGATATTAATCCCAGATATTCCAACACTTTTTATTGCTATATTAGTAATAGGTGTGTCTGCAGCTGTATGCGAGGAAACTCTATTTAGAGGCTTGATAAGTAAAGGCTATGATAGATTCGGCGTTATAGCTTCCTTAGTTATTACCTCAGTCTTATTTGGAATTCTGCACAGAGATATTCAAAAGGGTGTCAGCACGATACTTTTAGGCGCATTAATAGGTTATATTGTATATAGAACTAAAAGTATATATAGCGGTATGGTTGCTCATTTTACAAATAATACAGTAGCAGTTATACTAACCTATTGGACAGCAGAAATGTCGGAAAGGTTGGGAAAAACGGGGTATGAACAGGCACAAAACTTAGACTTTAGTAATATCCCAACAGTTTCTTTAGTAATTGCAATTATAATTTATGCTATTGCTTTTTTAGCTTTCGTTGCTGTATTTATTGTATTATTATATGTGTTCTATAGAAGTACTCAAAAAGATAATCAAAGCAAGACACTACCAGTACAATTTCACCTCGAGAGTGAGGCTGAACAGACGATACTAAAGAGTCCACAAAGCAAATTTAGTTTAGCAGGACTTATTGCGGTTCTTCCGGGAGTAATTATTATTTTATTAATTTTTGTTGGACAAATACTCGAGTTGATGAATGTGAACAGTGGAGTATTATATGATTTATTGAAGATGCTATGGTTGAAATAATAACATAGAAAGTCATATGTTTATTCTATATCAAAGCATAGAAAAAGCTATGAAATAACGCTAGTAAGTGTTATTTCATGGCTTTTTACTGTATAATGAATACTATGGTTTCCGAGATAGGTTTTACAATCTATTTTAAACTGGTTATATGCCTTGAAATCTTTTAGTTTTAGTTCCAAGATCCTTAATTAACTCACTAAGACTTGCTGTAATATCTTCTATTTCCCTTATTGAAGCTGTTTCATTTTCAATTGTAGAAGCGACTTCCTGGCTTGAAGCGGCAGTTTCTTCGGTTACTGATGAAATACTCTCTATAATCCCACAGATTACCAGTCTATCATCTTGCATTTTATTAATAGCCTTATCTACAATATTAATTTTATCAACAATATTTTTGATTGCACTAGCAATATCGTTAAAAGAAGTATCGGTTTTACTGACGGAAATATTCTGCTCAAGGGATATGTTCTTAATTGTCTCAATTGATTCTGCGGCAAGCTCTGACTCTCTGGTAATACTATGTAATAGGTTGTTAATTTCTTGTGTAGATTTTTTGCTTTCGTCGGCAAGCTTTCTAACTTCATCAGCAACAACAGCAAAGCCTTTGCCTGCTTCACCAGCTCTAGCCGCTTCAATAGCTGCATTTAAGGCAAGAAGGTTTGTTTGAGCTGCAATGTTTTCTATAGACCCGATAAATTGATTAATACCTTCTGTTGTCTTAACAAAACCCTGTATAATTTCAGATATTCTTTCAGATGCCTTAAAATTTTCTTGCGACTTCTCTAGAAGTGCTTTAATTGATTCCGAGCCTACAACTGTCAATTGTACAATTTCCTTTGACTCAGTAGTTACACTTTTATAAGTATTATATACAGAGTTAATCTCATCTGAGAATTTTTCTATCGCCTCAGCTCCTTGTTGAGCTTGATAAGCCTGGTCTGCAGCACCTTTTGCAATTTCAGTTACTGTTAATGAAATCTGATCAATAGCTTGAGTATTATTCTTAATTGATTCATTCATAATGTTACTTGCAACATCAATGGTATCAGACACTGCCAAAACTTCCGAAAGTATAGACTTTATATTCTTGATGAATAAATTAATTGATTTTGCCGGTTTATTAAGCATTGAATACTCAGTATCATTGATTAAATGAGAAAAATCTCCACAAGAAACCTTTTCAATTTCACTAGATAAACGGCATGAGGTTTTATATATTATCAAAATTATTATAAATGATGTAAATAGTAATGACGCTAGGCTACATATTGTTAGTGCAATTAATGAACCAGTTACTAAGGATATTACTAAGATAAAGGCAAAATTGAATAATATAGTTAGGAATATTAGAAATGGCCTCTTTTTGGTTAATTCCATCATCCTGATCGCCTCCAGTATTGGAAATTTATTATCTAGTTAGCTTCATTTTTCTAGTTTAATTATTTCGAATAGAACAACAAATCAGGGTTTATAGCATTACCTATTTATTTTTAAGGTAATTAATTTCTCTTATTGAAATCACAAATTTGAAGTTCCAATATGTTCGTTTATAGAAAGCCTCTACTTATATAAAAATATGCTGTAGGTAGACTATTAAGTATTAGAGGGGCTAGAGCCTATTGATTCTCGAGTCCCTCTGTTTATTAACATAAGCAATTTTAGCTTGCCAACTTGCGTTGTTTATTATATTAGTTACAATAAAAATGTGTTTATTTTAATCTCTACAGAATACCATGTAAATTATTATTGGTCCTTAAGCCATTTCTTTGCTTCTTCAAAGTCAACAAACATTGTAATTACATCGTTAATTTTTTGCCCCTTCACTGCTTTATCTGAGGTGGTTCTGGACAATATATCTGCTGGCTGCATTAATGCAACATGTGCCATACCTGCAGCCATAGCCCGTGGAAACCAATCATTATTTACCCATTCTCCAATACCATTCCATACTGTTCCTTTAAGAAAGCGTTGGTCATTCATTACTTTGTTAACCTTTTTAAGTTTTAGACCATCTATTACTCTCTCACATACGTCTTTAGCCTGAACAGGTGTAAACAGGCCAAAGGGCTTAAAATAGATCCACTTGCCGATGCTGTCATAAGTTATTAAACAATTATCCGACTCAAACAATATTTCTTCTGACATATTACATTCCTCCTTAATTTAGACTATTTAGCATAATGTCATTTATTTGCTATATTCTACAAAAAACATATAAATCCTGCAAGAAATCTAATATTATGATAATTTTTTCAAAAATATGACGAAATATGCGAAAAACGGAATAATAAAGGACTGTCTAAAATAAGACAGTCCCTTTTAAAAATGTGCTATAACCCATAATACACGCTATTTAGGAGGGTTCATGCTACGAATATCCATGCCTGACAGTAACAACCTGTCAAAGAGGCCATTAATTCTTGACGTTACACGCTCTGAGTACAACTCAAAAAGCTTTTTTGGACTCATGTTTGTAGAGATAATAATTTTGCAGGCCGATATGCTATCTCGAGCTTGACGAGAGTTTAAAATATTTAAAAGCTCAGAATATCTAGCATCACTCAAGGGTTCTGTGCCCAGATCATCAATGATTAGTAACTCCACAGAGAAAATACTCTGATATTTGTCATCATTGAAATTATCTTCCTTGAAGGCTTTCATTTTGTATTCGGTAATAATATCAAACAGCATTGGAGCTGTTAAGTATAGCACAGTTCTGCCTTTATTAAGTAATTCCCTAGCTATACAAAAGGATAAAAAGGTTTTACCAACACCTGTTCGGCCACTAAAAAAAAGATTATTTTGCTTAGGGTCATCAATACGTTTAGTAAATTCAATGCAGGTATTTTTTATGTTTGAGATGTTCTCACGTGGAGATATAGCTATGCCATATTTTGCTTGATCAACCTCATTAGGATAAAGTTCCTCCCTAAAGTTTTCAAAACATTCATCACCTGTAAGGTTTATATTTGAGGCTTTAAATAAATGACTAATTACTTGCTGCTTATAACAAGAGCATCGCTCAGAACCAGTGGATTGGTTCACATAACCAGTATCGCAGCATTTCTCACACTGATACTGAGGTTTAAATAGTTCAATATCTAACCCATGGCTTTTCATAATATTTATTTTTTCATTAGAAAGTAAATTTATTTTATCATTAAGCTCAGCCAAAAGTGCAGGGGTTTCACCCTTTGAGAATAGAATTAACTTATTGTATTTTATGCCCAATTTATTAATTTGATCATCAATTTCAAGCAAACGCGGAAGCTTGGAATACAGTGCCTCTTTACGCTGCATCGCCATATCAGCAGATAGTTTCTGCCTTCTTTCATATTCTCTTGCAATAATATTATGGATATCTCTGTTCATAGTAACTCCAAATAGTTCATTTAATATTTAATGTCTACTATTCTCTTAGTAAGAAATACAATTACTAAGATGTCTTAGGTGTATTTGTAAAAAAGTTATCGAAATATTCATCGCTATATTCACGCTGATCGAAATTATTTCTTTGTGAATCTTTAGTCTTAGCTTTTTGAGTGCTTTGACCGCCTGAATTCTGCGAATTTAGACTGCTTTCATAGCTCATTATTTCTTCAGCCGAAACTAATCCAAGGTCATGCCATCTAGTTAAGACATTATTCAAAAACTTAAAGTCCGGATTGGTTTTGCCAACAGTTTTTTTCAGAGCAATCTCAATAACATCAAATTCATACTTATAATCAATTACCCACTTTTCAACATATTCATGTTCGTACTGTGTTAATGCTCTTCTGAGGCGTAGCTTCTTGATAATTGTTCCTTTAATACCACGAACAAGTGTCATTTGCTCAAAATATTTTTCTAAATCAAAGAAATTTAATATTCCACGACGATGCCAGTTTGTAGCAACAGCCTCAATATAGCTCTTATGGAAGGTATTGTTGTCATAGCAATATTTAAAGAGAGTGTACATTACATCATCATCAAACTTATATATAGAAAACCAATTGTCAATAGTCAAATACCAGTTTGGAGGCATAAGACCCTGAAAAAACTTTGAATTTATAGCTGCAAGGGTATTATTTCTGCTTTTGTTCTTCTCAAAGTTTTCTTCGGCTTGTTCAGGAGAGGAAATGGATCTTAGCTTATATATACGTCTTATTTCAGCATCTTTTAAATCGGCTAACTGTACCTTGTCTTCAACCCAAGTAATAACCTCAAGGTTATCTAGACTTGTTAGTGCAGCTTTTACTTCATCCAAGGTTAGATTTAATGTTTTCGCTAATTCGTCTGTAGTAGCCTTTTTGCTATGCTTGCACAAAAAGAGCATATAAATATAAACCTTCACACTTGTGCTGTCCATTGAAGGCATATATTGGCTGATAAAAATATCTGGCACTGATGTGTCAGAGTATAGTAAGGACTTAAAATCTTCAAAATGCATTTTTTGACTCCCTAATACTTCAATAATATCTTATTAGTGATAGACACTATACTAAGTAAATTTCCCCTATTTTTTATACGCAATATGTAAAAGAATAAAAATCTAATATGGCAATATTACATTAATTATAACACAATAATAGAGAAATAGATTATATTAATATAGTAAATATATGGATAAACTATAAAATTGAATATTTTATTTGTTTTAAGGTTAAAATGCGAGGGTATAACATTATAATAGTAAATTTAAACAATTTAACAGGAGGTAAATAATGATTAGCGAGAGATTGAATAAATTATTAAATGAGCAAGTACAAAAGGAATTTTATTCAGCGTATTTATATTTGGGTATGGAAGCATACTTTGCAGAGCAGAACTTAGATGGTTTTGCAAATTTCTTCCGCGTTCAGGTTCAGGAAGAACGTGACCATGCAATGAAATTTTTCAATTATATTAATGAAAAGGGTGGAAAGGTTGAGTTATTACAAATTGATGCACCCCTCTTAAATTTCAAAACCGCAGAAGAGGTTTTTGAAAATACACTTAAACATGAGCAGTTTGTTACACAGTCCATATACAATATAATTAACGCTGCAATAGAAGAAAAGGACCACGCTACAAATCAATTTCTTCAGTGGTTTGTATCTGAGCAGGTTGAGGAAGAAGCAACAGCAGAGAAGAATCTTAGAAAGCTACAACTCATTAAAAATGACTCAAGTGGATTATTTATGCTAGATGCTGAGTTAGCTCAAAGAGTATATACACCAATAGCAGCCGAAACTGTTTAAGAATATTAAATAAATATTAGTTACTTATGTGTTCAAAAACCAGCGGCCTTCGAGTAGATATCGAAGGCCGCTGGTTTTTAATATACGATAAAATAATTTTTACTAAACCTTACAGGTTTATTTCAAAGAAGCCCATTGCAGATATATAAATCCAAGAGGTGTTACAACATAATTCTGTAAATCCTTTGATATTTCAATTGGATCTGTATAGAAGTATATAGGCACTATACCCATATCATCCATGAGTAGCTTTTCTGCATCATGGAATAGCTGCATACGCTTAGTTGCATCAGTTTCAATTCTAGCAGCTTTTATAGCATCATCATATGCAGGATTATTGTACTTAGAGTTATTCTGGCCATTATTTGACGTAAACATATCCAAGAAAGTGGAAGGGTCCATATAGTCACCTATCCAACCATTACGGTTTATGTTAAATACGCCATCTTTTCTTGACTGCTGGAATACATTCCATTCCTGGGCTTGAATTTCACAGTCAATACCAAGGTTTGTCTTAAGCATTTGCTGTATAGCTTCAGCTATTGGTTGGTGATTACCACCTGTATTGATTCCAAAGGTAACCTTAGGGAAGCCTTTTCCATCTGGATAACCAGCTTCAGCTAAAAGCTTCTTTGCTTCTGCCACGTTCTTTTCAAAGTCTTCTGGCTTAACTGAGTAGAAGTCACCGCCAGTAGTACGGAAATCAGGTGATAGACTAACATCTCCTATACCATAAGGTACATAAGCTGAAGCAGGTGTTTGTCCACCCTTTGTAACTTTTTCTACGATATAATTACGGTCAATAGCTAAAGAGACAGCTCTTCTTACCTTTGCATTGTCAAAAGGTGCTTTATTATTTAGTAAGTCCAGATAATATGTTCCAAGCTGAGGGAAGATTTGAAGAGTTCCGGCTTCTTTTTCTGCAGTATACTCTTCTGTAGGGATTGCTCTAGCAAGTGATACTTGACCATTCTTAAAAGCACCCAGAATAGCATTCTCATCTGACATCAAACGCCATTCAAGTTTATCAGCTACAATTGAATCTTTTCCCCAGTAATTAGCATTTTTTTCAAATGTAATCTTGGAGTCATGCTCCCAGCTAGCAAGAACATAAGGACCATTACCTATATATGTCTTAGCATCAAGAGACCATTTATCTGGATTAGCTGAAACAATATCTTCCCTTAAAGGAACAAGTGTAGGGAAGGCTGTTATTTCGGTAAAGAATGGAATTGCTGCTTCAAGAGTAACCTCTAAGGTCTTTTCATCAATTGCTTTTACTCCTAAGGTATCAATAGCAGCGTTACCTCCATTAATAGCCTCTCCATTTTTAACAAAATACAAATAATATGCATAGTCAGCAGCAGTAGCAGGATCAATTGTTCTTTGCCAAGAATATACAAAATCCTGTGCAGTTAAATCCTTACCGTCTGACCATTTTGCATCCTTACGAAGGTGGAAGGTATAAACAGTACCGTCTGCACTTACGTCCCACTTCTCAGCGACACCAGGAACTATTTTTGATTCCTTGTCATAAGTAGTTAAGCCCTCAAAAGCACAGTTTATATATGTGCCTCCATCAAGAGCGTTATTTAATGAAGGATCTAAGGTTTTTGGTTCTGAGCCAATTGTTGCTGAGATGGCCTTTGCACTACTACCTGTTGAGTTGCCACAACCTGTAAACAGAGTTACAGCCATAGCAAGTGAAAGAAATAAGGCTATAATTTTTTTCATTTTTTGATTCTCCCTATTATTTAAAATTATGTTTTCATCTATAATCTAATCCTTTATTACAGCTATTTTTAGTTTCTCATGCATCAAGGCTTTCATACCTTGATAAATTTTCTAGCCTAATGTCGACCTCATCAGACAAGAAAAAACTACACTTTTTGCAATAAAGGAGTTAGTCTTTATTCCTTAAATTACCAGTAAAATGACAGGCTACATAGTGACCATTTCCGTAATCTATAAGCTGCGGAACCTTCTGAGCGCAAATATCCTGTGCATAAGGACATCTTGTCCTAAATTTGCAGCCTGAAGGAGGATTAACTGGTGAGGGGATTTCTCCTTTTAGAATAATCCTAGTACGATTTTTTGCTGTTTCAGGGTTAGGCTCTGGAATAGCGGTTAGCAGTGCTTGGGTATACGGATGCAAAGGATGCTTGTAAAGCTCCTCAGACTCAACCAACTCAACAATACAGCCCAAATACATAACACCAACTCTATCACAGGTGTGTCTTACTACACCAAGATCGTGAGATATAAATAAATATGTGAGATTCAACCTATCCTGCATTTCCTCAAGTGTATTAATTATCTGTGCTCTAATAGAAACATCTAAAGCTGAAACAGGTTCGTCACATACGATAAACTCAGGTTCAACTGCAATAGCACGTGCAATACCAATTCTCTGACGTTGTCCGCCTGAGAATTCATGAGGATAACGAGAGGCATGTTCGGTATTTAGCCCAACAAGACTAAGGAGCTCTTTTATTTTATCTATCCTATCTTTCTTCGATAAACCAGGATTGTGTATGTCCAGAGGTTCACCTACAATATCTGAAACTGTCATTCTAGGATCCAGAGACGCATAAGGATCCTGAAAAATATATTGCATTTTCTTTCTATAAGGTATAAGCTTTTTACCCTCAAACCTTGTAATATCAACGCCATCAATTTTAACAGTACCACTGGTGGGCTCATAAATTCTAAGCATTGAACGCCCTAGTGTTGTTTTTCCTGAACCGGACTCTCCAACTAGGCCTAAAGTTTCACCGCTAAATATATTAAAGGTTACATCATCAACCGCTTTAACAAAGGCTTTTTCACCAAGATGATTTCGAATTTGAAAATATTGCTTTAAATTCTTAACTTCCACTAAAACTTTATTGCTGGCAGTATCTTTGGTATTCATTTGTTTTGCACCTCCACAATATCTTTTGCTCTTTCATCTAAAAGCCAGCAGGATGTAATGTGCCCATCAGCTTCTCTAAATGCAGGAGGCATATTATTTATGCAAACCTTCAAACATTCTTCACATCTTTGGGAAAATGAGCACCCAGCAGGAAGATTCAAAAGGTCAACAGTATTTCCCTGTATGGGGATAAGCTTTGAACCCTTAGCACTTAAATCTGGTAAGGAGCGTAGCAAGCCTTTTGTATATGGATGACGTGGATTATGAAATATACTGTATACTGATCCCTGTTCTACTATCTTACCGCCATACATAACTATGATATCATCAGCCATATCTGCAACAATTCCTAGATCATGGGTAATTAGAACAATAGCCATTCCAGTCTTTTTCTGAATATCCTTCAAAAGCTCAAGAATTTGTGCCTGAATAGTAACATCAAGGGCAGTTGTGGGCTCGTCAGCAATTAATAGCTTTGGAGAGCCGGCAAGAGACATTGCTATCATTGCCCTTTGCCTCATACCACCAGAAAATTCATGTGGATACTGATTTAAACGCTTCTCTGGTTCATTTATACCTACAAGTGATAATAACTCTATAGATCTTTTTTTAATTTCATCCTTAGAAAGCTTGCCATACTTGTGACGTAATGACTCAGCAATCTGAGTGCCAATAGTAAATACAGGATTTAAACAGGTCATGGGATCCTGAAAAATCATTGCGACCTCATTTCCTGCAAACTGAAGTCTTTCTTTTGTTGTCATAGTAGAGACGTCTTTTCCATCAAAAATGATATTACCGCCAATAATTTTACCTGGCTTATCTATTAGTCCAATAACAGAATATGAGGATACACTTTTTCCAGAGCCTGATTCTCCAACAATACCTAAAACCTTACCTGGCTCAAGAGAGTAACTAATTCCATTAACGGCCTTAACCTCACCAGCAGGTGTGAAAAAGGAAACTTTTAAATCCTTTATTTCAAGTAATTTTTTATTCATAAATATCAATAGTCCTTTCGTATTCCAATAATTATTTCTTCATTCTTGGGTCTAAAGCATCACGAAGCCCATCACCGAAAAGATTAAAGGAAAGAATAATTAAGCTAATTGCTGCTGCTGGAAAAATAAGCATATACGGATATGAATATATTCCTTTTAAAGCAGTTTGTGAAAGGGAGCCAAGAGAAGCCATTGGTGATGAAACACCAAGACCTATAAAGCTTAAAAATGATTCCGCGAAAATAGCCTCAGGAATTTTTAAAGTGGCAATTACAATGATTTGCCCTATACAATTTGGAATAAGGTGCTTAAATATAATCCTCCTATTATTTGCACCTAAAACCTTTGCAGCAAGAACGTACTCTTGTTCCTTTAACGCCAAAACCTGACCTCGTACAATTCTGGCCATATCTACCCAATACAGTAATGCTAAAACAATAAATATACTTATTAGCCCTACGCCAAGCCCACTCATGAAATGGAGAACTTGTCCTGGTTCTACTAATTTGTCAAGTGGTTTCTTAAGTACTACCTGTAAAAGTATAACAATTAAAATTGTTGGAATAGAATATATTACGTCTACAATTCTCATCATAATAGTGTCAACCCAACCGCCAAAGAAACCAGAAACTGCACCGTAAATAATTCCGATAATTGATATCATAATAGCGGCAATAAGTCCAACAGCTAGGGAAATTCTAGTACCAATCATTGTTCTGGTAAATAGGTCTCTGCCTAAGCTATCAGTTCCAAAAATATGCTGTGCATTTGGTGCCAGATTTTCACTACCCTGATTTATCTGGGAATAAGCATATGGAGACACCATTGGTCCAATTATTGAAGTAAGAATAACTAAGAAAATAACCACAAGGCCACCCATAGCAATCTTATTTGCTTTCAATCTATTCCAAGCGTCCCTCCAATAACTAATAGATGGACGAGTAATTTCAGTTACAGCCTTTTCCTCATCTGTAGCAGGCCTAAACAAATCTTTTTCTAAAACCTTTGAGTTATTCAAATCTATCATATATTATCATCTACCTTTATTTTATTATATTGATTCGTGGATCGATAAACCTGTACAAAATATCTACTAAGAAGTTCATTAAAATCAAAAATGCTCCAAAGAATATTGTAACGCCCATAACTGTAGGATAATCTCTTGCTGTAATACTAGTAACAAAGGAGCTTCCCAAGCCAGGAATAGAAAAAATCGACTCAATTATAAAGGAGCCTGTCATGATGCTAGCTAGCATTGGACCTGCATAAGTAACTACTGGTAAAATACCATTTCTAAGTCCATGTTTAAAAATAACAACTCTCTCAGAAAGACCTTTCGCCCTAGCTGTTCTAATGTAGTCTTGATTTATTACATCAAGCATAGATGAACGCATCAATCTCGTTATAAAGCTAAGAGGGAAGAAGGAAAGAGCAAAGCCAGGCAGAATATAACTTGAAAAAGTGTCTAAACTGCTTATCGTAGGCAGCCACCCTAATTGCACACCAAAAATTATCATGCTAACTGTGGCTACAATAAAGCTAGGAACAGCTATGCCAATAGTTACAATGAGCATAATTATTCTATCTGCGCCTGAATTTCTCTTTAATGCACTTGTAACACCTAAAAATGTTCCAAAAATCATTGCTATTGTCGCTGAAAATAGTCCTAATCTCATAGAGTAAGGGAATTTACGGATAATGATATCCTTAACTTCTTGCCCCATTAGTGTAATTGACTCTCCAAAGTCTCCTTGCAACAAGTTTTTTGCATACAATCCATATTGAACTATAAGAGGCTTATCCAACCCATGTTTAGCTTCCAAATTTGCAAGAATTTCTGGTGTCATCTTTTTATCACCAATAAATGGGCTACCAGGCACAAAATGCATTAAGAAAAAAGTAAGTGTAAACATTACCCATAATGTAAAAAGTGAAATAAGTAGTCGTTTTGTAATGTATTTTGCCATAAAGAACCTCCTAACCGCTGTTTACATAAGCGGCTTTAAATAATTACTACTATATGTTAAAGTCAAAACAAATAACGTACAAAATTGTATAAACTATTTTGTACAATATAAGCACAAAAAACAACCAGTTTGATATGGAAACTATTAGTGATAAACACATAGAAACAACAAACTAGACACATTATACATTTTGCTTTGTTGTAAAGTAAGAAAAACAAATTATTATGTCGAATTATACAATATTTTAGAGAATAATTCAATAATTATATTTAAAGATGCAATGTTAATTAATGTAATTGGTATATTGATTATGAAAATTGTCACCTAAAATAGTATTTTATTGAACAATAAAACAAGTGTAAATTTGTAAGTAAAAAGTTTCGAGTTGATCTTTAAACTTTTTGTTGTGAAGCGTATACCTCCGCTATAATGGTATGGTTTTATGTATAATTGCTTAAAATTACGATATTCTATTTTAGGGCTTTAAGATGTAAAATGAAAGAGTACTTTATCCGATGTCTACCGCCACTAATACTCCCACTTCTATAAGTGTGGGATAAATGGCGCTACGACCCTGGATAACGATTTCTAAGCTTCATATGGAGTAAAAACTCCACCTGAAGCTAAGAACTCTGTTTATATCAGTATTAAATTACGAAGGTTATTTATAATTTTTGTACCCTGTTAATATAGTCGAATTTGAACTTTAGTTTTCTATTGACTCTGTCGTTGGGGAAGCGTTTATACTTAACGTAAACTAGTGAAAAGGAGGATTACCGTGAACCAACTAATTAAAATCAGAGATGTGTCGTCTAAGTATGACATATCTGCACGCACGTTACGTTATTATGAGGATATGGGGTTGATAACCAGCACCAGAAGCAATGATTACGCATACAGGTTGTATGATGAAATTGCGGTTAAAAGATTGGAACAAATCCTAATTTTACGTAAGTTGAACATTAGTATCAAGGATATTCAACGTATATTCAACACTTCTGGCTCCGAAACCGTTTTGGAGGTGTTGGGCAAAAAAGTAGATGATATTGATGGTGAAGTTGCCCTTCTGCATGAATTGAAAGAACTTGTTTTGGAGTTTATCCGTCAGATAGAGCAAGTTGATTTTGGCAACGATTCTGATGTGAAGATGCTCTATGAAAAGGCGAAGGAAATTGAAGGACAGCTTGCCAATGTCTCTTACAGCGGCAACCCATCCTATGGGAATCGGCTATTAGAAGTAACTGAAAAGATGAAAAGAGCCCCTGAAGTCAGGATTGTTCAAATTAATCCATTCAAGGCATTTTCGTCAGGACTGGACACAATAGACAATGTTATGGGCACTTTTCAGCAATGGCAGGAAGAACACAACCATTTAGTCAAAAAACTAATGTACGGTGCACCTGATTTTCTTTGGTTTGAGGAAGATATGAGGGCAGTTTGGATTTGGGCTGTTGAAGACTGGGTTACGGAATCGGACACAAAGCCATATGAAATCGTAGAGTTCAAAGGTGGGTTGTATGCAGCAGCCATGTCTGTGGACGGAGATGACGACATAAACGGCAGAGTTTATGAAGGCATTAAAAAATGGCTAGAAACCAGTGGATTTGAACTTGACGAGCGACCTGGCCGCCGGACACTCTGTCATATGGTAAATCCAACCGACGAGATTAAGGCTGCGCTTGGATACCATCAGCTTGACATTTATGTACCAATTAAGGTACGCTGAAAATAAGCACATTGACATGTAATTTGCCGAAAAAACTGCCTTTAGTTAAGTGGCTTGAATATGCCAAGTGTATCCTCCTCGGCTACTCAATAAGAAAGAGTGCATCCATAGTAGGTGTTGGAGTAAAGACTTCATTCTTTATGAGGAACAAAATACTTGATGTATTAAGAATATATATGGGTATCGGTGATGTGTCTGGGGTTGTAGAGATGGATGAAACCTTTGTTGCAGAAAGCTTTAAAGGAAATCAAAAGAAAAGCGGTATTATTGTACCACGAAAATCTTGCAAAAGGGGCAAGGAAGTAAACAAACGGGGTATCACTAATGAACAAAGTTTGCATCGCCACTGCAATTGATAGAAACAACAATATTATCATGGAGATGGTTTGCAAAGGCAGGATACGTTCTAAAGACCTTGAACGTTTATATGGAGAACACCTGGACGAAGGCTCTATCATATGCACCGACTCTCACAAAAGCTATATACAGTTTTCAAAGAATCAGAATATTGAGCATATTCAAATTAAGAGGGGACACCATAAAAATGGCATATACCATATTTCACACATCAATAGCTTGCATAGCTTGTTTAAAGGTTGGTTAAGACCATTTAACGGAGTTTCAACGAAATACCTCGCAAACTGTATTCACTGTTCAAATGGCTTCAGAATTTTAAAGCTGATAAGGAAACTGTGAAAACAAAGAACATCATCGTTCGTAGTGCAACAAGATTTATAGACTGCAAAATCAAGCATTATCAAAAACGAGAGCCTATATTTATATGATTTTCATAAACTGAATAGCAGGGTGTCTGAAATTTGGCGGATCTATTGAAAAATTTGGCATAAGTGCATATAATGTACTTGTGCTATTTTTTGCGCCAAACATCAGATATTCTGCTATTCAAAGTGCGAAGTAAGTTACCTCAGTTCAGTAATCAAATGATCGATACTGAAAATATTTCATAATATTTGAGAAGAGAAAGCACAGAATTAAAGGAAGGAAAGCATATGGGAAATTCGAAAAGGTTCTATTCAAAAAAGGATATTGGGTTGGGAATGGCTATTTGGATACCACTTATTGCTTTTTTACTTTCAACAGGTTTTGGAGCAGTAATGAATACTAAGTTACATTTATCGCTAACTTTTATCATAGCATTATTCATCAATTTATTCTCTGCCTATCTTTGGTTTGGCACATATTATATCTTTAGAGAAAGTTATCTGTATGTGAGATGCGGTCCATTTAGAGGTAGGATTAGCTATGATAAAATAATAGAGTTGAAAGAAAGTCATGACCCTTCTTCAGCGGCAGCATGTTCTTTAAAACGAATCGAAATTAGGTATGGAAAATATGATACTGCATTAGTCTCACCAAAGAAAAGAAACGAATTTATAAATGAAATCAAAGATAGATGTAGCTGTATAATAACAGTAGGTGTAGAGAATTAAATAATAGTATAGATATAAAGAATGCAATATGTAGAATGATAAAAATGTAATAGATTGATGAACTTTCTTTGTATATGGTGAAATCTTATTATGAAAAGCACCATTTCTCATATCATAAAAACAACAATACTATCTAACATAGCTAAAATTTAAAAACAAAACCCCTCAAATCAAAGGATTTGAGGGGTTTTGTTGGTGCGCCTGAAGGAACTCGAATCCCTAGCCTTCTGGTCCGTAGCCAGACGCTCTATCCAATTGAGCTACAGGCGCATGTACATAAGCAATAACTTGTGGTGCACATAATATATTAATACATATTAAAATAAAAAGCAAGCTTTATGAGAAATAAAAAGTTTGAATAAATATAGTGTGAAAAGTGCCCAACATAACATACGAATATAAGGTATTAAAAACTCATTTAAAATAAAGCTTAAACGTAATATCACGGCTATAGTTGCCAAAACCCTTACCGAATAATGTGACACCACCAACGTTCACAGCATCTGGGAGGACAGCTATTCGGAAAGACCAGTACTTATGCCTGATATCAAGAGAAGACAGAGTAGTGTCTGAAACTCTTATACCATCAATGTAAGAGCCATCTTGAGTTATACGAATGGCTTTGTAAAGCCCATATTGACCAACTTGGAGACTCCACCATTTCGGAGTAAATTTGCCGCGGTTATTTCCAAAGTCACCAGGACTAGTCCATTCTCCGATTTTATGCTCATTTAAGAAAAAGGCTATGTCTGATGGCCAGTTACTATTTATTCCAGGAGCTTCTGAGCCAAGCTCCATAGATATTTCCAGTTCCTCTGGCTGTTGTACCGACAAAAGAAAATTAGGAATCTTGTATTCAACAAAGCCTTCTGTGAACCAAAGTATACCTGCATTAACTCTTTCAGGGTCTAAAAAATACCTGGGATCATCGTATTCTCCAATAATTTTTTCTGGAGTGGCTATACCACAGGTTGGAGTAGCGCTAAAATCAGAGTAATGACCAATTGGTACAGAAAATTCATGATAATTTCTTGAATTTGAAAGCTTATTTGGAAATTGAATTTCCAACGAGTCTATATCAAGAAAGCACAGTTTTTGAACTGATCCATTTATGCTTTTGCGTTCACAATGTATTATAGCAGAGGCTTCAAGCTTCTTAATGTGCATGGTGATTATTGCACTGCTAAGTCCCAATTGCTCAGCAAGCTGCTTAATATTCATAGGCTTCTGTGCTAGAAGATTAATTATATCAAGACGAACACTGCTAGCTAATGCTTCATATAGTGGCAACCACTTATCTGATATTTCTGCTTTCATTCACAAATACCCTTTCATATGATTAAATAGAATTAGTGCAAATAGTAACGACTCGAAGATACAATACATGATACACTTTTACAAACAAACTGATGCAAACTAATATAAGTATAAATTACTAAGCATATTTTGTAAACAAAGGAGTAATTAAGTTTCTTGAATATATTGACAGCTCAATAGATGAAGGATATTATATAGTTATTAATACATAGGTTAACAAATTAATAAAAACATTAATACGTGAGGAGGAGTTGTATGAGTAGCGCAAAGATGATACTTAACAAGGATTACATTATAGGTGAAGTAGACAAAAGGATATATGGTTCATTTATTGAGCATTTAGGGAGGGCTGTTTATGGAGGCATATATGAGCCAGATCATCCTACAGCAGATAAATACGGGTTCCGTCAGGATGTTGCTGAAATAATAAAGGAATTAAATATACCAATAATACGTTATCCTGGTGGGAATTTTGTTTCGGGCTATAATTGGGAGGATGGTGTTGGACCTGTTGATAAGAGACCTAGACGTATGGATCTGTCATGGACTGTGACTGAAACAAATGCTATAGGAACAAATGAGTTCTGTCATTGGGCTAAACAAGTTGGAGCAGAGGTTATGATGGCAGTTAACCTGGGTACTAGGGGAGCTGATGCAGCCAGAAATTTAGTAGAATACTGCAATCACCCAGAAGGTACATATTGGAGTGATTTAAGAAAGTCACATGGATATAATCAACCACATAATATTAAAACCTGGTGTCTTGGAAATGAAATGGATGGATCCTGGCAAATAGGTACAAAAACAGCTGAAGAATATGGAAGATTGGCATGTGAGACAGCAAAGGTAATGAAATGGGTAGATCCAACCCTTGAGCTAGTTGCATGTGGAAGCTCAGGTAGTGGTATGCATACCTTTGGACAATGGGAGGCAACGGTGCTTGAGAATACCTATGACCATGTAGATTACATTTCCTTACATACTTATTACAATAACAAAGAAAATGACACAAAGAACTTTCTTGCAAGGTCAATGGATATGGATGCATTTATTAAGTCTGTAATTGCAACCTGTGATTATGTTAAAGCTAAAAAACGTAGCAGCAAAAAAATAAATCTTTCCTTTGATGAATGGAATGTTTGGTATAGTTTTGATCAAGAAGCTAAAAAAGAGGACAGATGGGCAATAGCTCCTTCTAAGCTTGAGGATGTCTACACCTTTGAGGATGCACTTGTAGTTGGAAGCATGCTTATTACTCTTCTCAAAAATTGTGATCGTGTTAAAATTGCATGCCTTGCTCAGCTTGTAAATGTAATTGCACCAATAATGACTGAGAGAGGCGGTAGTGTGTGGAAGCAGATAATATACTATCCACTATTACATACCTCCATTTATGGAAGAGGAACAGTTTTGAATCCAGTTATTAAGTCACCTAAGTATGACAGTAAGGATTTCACAGACGTTCCATGTATTGATGCTACAGCTGTTATTAGTGATGATAATAATGAAATAACAATATTTGCTGTTAACAAAGATGTTGAAAACGATTTGACTTTTGATATTGAGCTCAATGGTTTTGGTGAGTTTGAGGTGGCCCAGCATATTGTAATGGAAAATAGTAATGTAAAAGCTACCAATACAAATATAAATCCATATAATGTTATACCGACTAATAATGGAAATGCAACTATAGAGGACGGTAATGTAAAAGCCACTGTAAAAAGCCTATCATGGAATGTAATAAGACTAAAAAGAATAAATTAATTGGTACATAGAAGGATATGTGCATATATCCACCACTTTGTAGTTGTGAGGGATTATGATAAAATATATTTATATACTAGCTGGTATAACAAGTGCAAATTTTTATTATGGGGGCCATATGAAACATATCTTTATTGTAAATCCAAAAGCAGGGAAAGAGAAATCACTGGGGCTCATACCATTTATTGAAGAGTATTTTAAGGATAAGGATGAGGAGTTTTGTATCCGAGTTACAGAGTATCCAGGTCATGCAACTGAACTCGCCAAGGAATATTCCAGTCAGGGTAAATGCAGGATATATTCCATTGGCGGGGATGGCACTGTTAATGAAATAGTAAATGGCATTGCAGGTTCAGAATCAGTATTGGGAGTAATACCTACAGGTTCAGGAAATGACTTTATTCGAAGCGTACACACGCCCTTTGAAATAAAGGATATGATATTGAGTACTATTAATGGTGAGGAGAAGAGCATTGACCTGGCTAAGGTAAACGATAAATATTTTATAAATATATCCTCAATCGGCTTTGATGCAGAAGTTGTTTTTAATGCTGATAAATTTAAGAAGGTTCGGGGAATTACAGGAAGTATGGCATATGTACTTTCAATAATTTATACTATTTTTATAAAAAAGGTTTGTAATATAAATATAGATATTGATGGTAAAAAGATAAAACTTAAGGCCATACTTGCAGCAATAGCTAATGGCAGGTACTATGGTGGTGGAATAATACCTACTCCTGATGCAAAATTAGATGATGGTTTGTTTGATATATGTATGGTTACTGATTTAAGCCGGATTAAGATGTTGGGGCTGTTTCCCAAGTACATGAAAGGGCAGCACGCACAGCTAAAACAAGTTAGCTTTTATAAGGGCAAGAAAATAAGTATTGAGAGTGATGAGGACCTTTGCCTGAATATAGATGGTGAGATAGTAACAGCAAAAACGGTAGCTTTTGAGATAATTGAGAATGGGATAAAAGTACTTTTTCCAGTTAGAGAAGGCTTTTCTAGTATAGATTCTGCTACAGATAGAGTGAAGGAAAGAGAAGCTGTTAAATTATAAAGGGGAAACGGCAACATGAAAATAATTCACACTGGAGACTGGCATATTGGAAAAATAGTAAATGAGTTTAGCATGCTTGAGGAACAGAGACATGTATTAGAGCAGCTCGTTTCAATAATAGAGCAGGAAAAGCCAAACGCACTTATTATTGCAGGTGATATATATGATAGAAGTATACCTCCTGTAGAGGCAGTGGAATTAATTGATTCGATATTTAATAAGCTGCTGCTGGAGCTGAAGGTTCCTATTCTCGCCATTTCAGGAAACCATGACAGCGCAGAAAGATTATCCTTTGCAAATAAAATTCTTACTAATAATGGTCTTCATATTGTAGGTGTTTTTGATGGAGAGACTCCTTGCATTACACTACAGGATTCCACTGGCCCAGTAAATTTTTATATGCTGCCATATACAGATCCAAGGATTGTACGGCATATATTTGATGATAATCAGATATCTACACATGATGCAGCAATGAAGAGAATTATTGACAACATAGGACAAGCCATAAATTCAAATGAGAGAAATGTTATGATTACACATGGATATATAACTCATTTAGGGGGAGAGACACAGCATACATCAGAATCTGAAAGGCCATTGAGTATTGGTGGTACTGACTTTGTGAACTCTTGTTATTTCAGCATGTTTAATTATACAGCTCTGGGACATTTGCATGCACCGCAAAGAGCTGGTGCCGACAATGTTCGATATTCGGGTTCGCTACTTAAGTATTCTTTTTCTGAGGTAAATCAAAAAAAAGGTGTAAATATTATTGAGCTTGATGGAACAGGTAGTATTGAGACAAGGCTGGCTCCACTTATTCCTAAAAAGGATATGAGAATTATAAAAGGGCCAATAGATGAATTACTAAGTCCTGAAATATATAAGGCTGCTAATCCTGAGGACTATGTTTATGCTATTCTAACCGATAAGGGTGAGCTTATTGACCCAATTTCAAAGCTACGGACAGTTTATCCAAATATAATGGGACTGACAAAAGAAAGCGTGAATCAAAGAGAGGAAAGCAAAACCTCCGCCACAGATGGATATAAAGGAAAATCCAAGCTGGAGCTGTTTAGAGAGTTTTATGCTTCTATACAGGGCGAGCCTTTAGGAGAAGAGGCAAATAAAATTATGGCAAGGATTATAGGAGAGGTAGATAGGGAAGGTGTTTAAATGAAGCCACTAAAGCTTACAATCAGCGCATTTGGTCCATATGCAGGTGTTCAGGAAATAGACTTTTCCAATCTAAAAGAACAAATTTTTGTTATCTCTGGGCCAACAGGTTCTGGTAAGACAACAATTTTTGATGCCATAAGCTTTGCTCTCTTTGGTGAACCTTCTGGAAGCAGTCGTGATAGAGATAGCTTTAGGAGTGACTTTGCGCTGCAGGATGCTGAGACCTTTGTGGAACTTGTATTTGAGCTAAGAGGAAATACCTATAAAATACGTAGGCTACCTCAGCAAGAGCAAAGAAAGCTCAGAGGTGAGGGATTTACAACTAGAAATGCTGATGCAGAGCTACTTATGCCTGACGGATCACTTATAACGAAAATTTTAAGCGTAGATGAAAAAATTAATGAGCTTTTGGGAATAAATAAATCTCAATTTAAGCAAATAGTTATGCTGCCACAGGGAGAATTCAGAAGGCTTTTAGAGGCTGATAGTAGTGAGCGTGAACTTATCTTCAGAAAAATATTTGGAACTGAGGGCTTTGCCGAGATTCAAAGGAGGCTTGAAGATGAGAGCAAGAAGGTATATAAGGCTGTCCATGATATTAAGACAGAAATTGATACACATATAAAGCACTTAGATTTAGCAGGAGATCAAACCCTTGAAGAAACTAGAGCTAGTAAAAATATAAATGTAGAGTGGTTTATTGCAGAAGTAGGGAAAATAGCTGAGAAGGATGATAAACAAATACAATTTTTTAAGGCTCAGCTGGAGAAAGTCACAGCAAATCAGGGGATTATCAAGGAAAAAATAGCAAAGAGCACTGAGATAAATAAGAAACTCAGGGATAAAGAGCAAATAAGTCAGGAATATACTCAGGCTTCCACTAGAATAGAGGAATTTAAACAAAAGGAAATAAGCTTAACATTTGCAAGAAAAGCACTTCCAATCAGTGAGGTTGATGAGCAGTTGAAAAGGTCGAAGCAGAGTATTGAAGTGAAAACTAGTGAATTAGCTTTTGCCAAGCAACAAACTGAAAAAAACAATAAAGAGTACGAGAAGGGTAAAATACTGCTAAATACAGAAAAGGAAAGGGAGCCCATCAGGAAGAAATATGAAGCGGAGCTATCCCTTTTAAATAATATGCTGCCAAAGGTTATTCAGTACGAAAAAAGCAGGCAAGCCCTCGAAGTTACAAAATTGCAGAGTCAGGAAATAATTAATACCTTAGAGAAGTCTCAGAAAGAATTAGATATAGCTAAGAAAAGCTATAAAGAACAGGAAGAAAACCTTAAGGTTCTTTATTCAACAGAGTCTGAGTGTGCCAGATTTGATAAAGAAATATCAGAGAACAAGAAATATTTAGTTGAATTAGATACTACTAATAAACTCATTGGCTCATATATAGAACAAACTGAGATATATGAGAGCGACAAAGCGGATTTTGAAGCCTTTGATGTGAAATTTGTAGATTTTAGAACAGAGCTTGAACAGCTAGAGGATAATTATATTCGTGGACAAGCAGGTATATTAGCACAAACGCTACAAGAAGATGTACCTTGCCCCGTTTGTGGAGCATTAGAGCATCCAAGGCCAGCAAGGGTGCTAGAGAATATTCCTGGTGAAGAGCAGCTGAAGATCTTGAAGCTACAACATGCAACCATGAGTGAGCAAAGAACTGACAAAATGAAGATTCTTTCTGCTCTGCATGGAAACCTTGAGAGTAAAAAGCTTGAAATAAAAAACAGGATATCAGCACTTACCTCCCTTAGCACGGTTACAGAAAAACCAGAAAATCCAGAAGATGTACTTCAAGCATCAGAGAGTATCTTTGCAATAAAAAATAGTGACTTGTCTAAAAACGGCCTTGAAGAAATTCAAAAAGCAATAAACAAAATGGGAGCAGAGCTAAAAGCTGTGACCTTAGAATTAATTTCAAAGTATAAAGAAAAAACAGCTTTTGTAAATAAAAAGCAGTTCTTTGAAGTTGAATATAAAGAAACAGAGGAAAAAATTAATAAGCTAGAGGAAGTCTTAAGTAGTTGGACTACACAAAAATTAATTGCTTCAGAAGAACTTGCAAGGCTTAGTACGGTTATTGACAGCATTGAAAGGGAGGTTCCCCAGGACATTCGTTCTGCTGCTAAGCTAAATGCCAGATTAGATGAAATGAAGCGCGCTATCTTAAACCTTGAGACAGAGTACAAAAATGCTGAGCGGGCTGCTGAGCTTGCAAAGGAGGCATTTATCAATTCAGAAAAAGAAGTGGCTATCAAGTTTACTTCCTTAAAGGAGAGCAAAGAGGAGAGTGAAGGACTGGAGCTGCTTTTAAATAAAAAACTCCTTAGTGAGAACTTTGAGAGCTATGAACATTACCTCAAAATGAAGAGATCTCAGGATGAGATAGCTGTCTTACAAGAGGAAATAAGTGCTTTTTATCAGAAATTAAGTTCTCTTAGAGATATGCTGGCACATTTAGAGGAGGAAACAAAGGAGCTTGTGCTTCAAGATATTGAGGAATTGGATATTAAGTATAACTTGCTGCTTGAGGAGCAAAGCGAGCTACAGGACAGCTATAACCTTGTGTTTTCCAGATATGCAAACAACTCAAAGACACTGCAGCAATTAAATAGTGTTTTAGGAGAGCTGAAGAGCTATGAGGAAAAATATAAAATTATTGGAGAGCTATCAAGGGTGGCTAGAGGAGATAATACACAAAGAATTACCTTTGAAAGGTATGTATTAGCTGCATATTTTGATGAAATAATTATCGCAGCAAACCATAGGCTTGATAAAATGACAGGCTCCAGATATCTTTTAAAGCGAAAAGAAGATAAAGGAAAGGGTCGCGCTCAACAGGGGCTTGAGCTGGAGGTATTCGACAATTATACAGGTAAAGCAAGGCATGTCAGAACCCTTTCAGGAGGAGAGGGCTTTAAGGCATCACTTGCATTGGCGCTTGGCTTAGCTGATGTGGTTCAGTCGTATTCTGGCGGGATAAGCTTAGATACACTATTTGTTGATGAAGGCTTTGGCTCCCTTGACCCAGAATCCCTTGATAGCGCAATAGAGTGCCTTGTAGCCATTCAAAAAACGGGGAGATTAGTTGGTGTTATTTCTCATGTTCAGGAGCTAAAAGAGAGAATTAAGAGTGTTTTAGAAATATTCCCTCAAAAGGAAGGAAGCTTTGCGAAATTCATTATATAATGTTCTACGGTTTTATTAACAGTATATTTGTTCCGTCACACACTAACCTAATAAAAGGGCTGGTCATATATGGATTATGCACATCCATATATGACCAGCCCTTTCAGCAATCAGATTGTGATTAAAATATAAACACACATTACTATTTATGACATTCGGAAGAACCCGAGCAGCCTGAACAACTACAGCCACAACCCGCGCTTTTTCCATTTTTTTTATCTCTGACAAGCTTTCTGACTATAAAGAATACTACTGCCAGAAGCAATACAGAAATTATAATAGTTGCAATATTTTCAGTTATAAATTGTAGCATATAGAATTCCTCCTTTCAGGAATTAAGCGTTTGCCTTTACTGATGAATCGGAATTAAGTGTTTTGTCATTTTTGTTTGGACGCAGAAGTAAATACACGAAGCCAGCCACAATAATCAGCGCAGCTATAGTACCTATTCCAAAGCCCTTGCCAGTAAACAGATTTCCAAACTGATATATACATAAAGCCACTACATAAGCAAAAATGGTCTGATACCCGATGGCAAACAATGTCCACTTTGCATTATTCATTTCTCGCCTTATAGCACCTATAGCTGCAAAGCATGGAGCACATAAAAGATTAAATACAAGGAAGGAATAAGCAGCTACAGTAGTAAAGCTAGATGCTAGTGAACTCCAAATCTCTGTGCCATCTTCAGCAACCTCTGCAAAACCGTATAGTACTCCAAAAGTACCTACAACATTTTCTTTAGCAATGAATCCTGTAATAGTAGCTACAGCAGACTGCCAGTTACCCCATCCAAGAGGTATAAATATCCAGGCAATAGCACTGCCGATTTTAGCAAGAAATCCATTTGAAAGATCCTCTACCATTCCAAATTTTCCATCAACTATACCAAAGTTTGAAGCAAACCACACCAAAATTGTGGAAAGTAGTATAATAGTACCTGCCTTCTTAATAAAGCTCCATCCACGCTCCCACATACTTCTCATAACATTACTGAAGGTGGGCATATGATATGCCGGCATCTCCATAACGAAAGGGGCAGGGTCGCCAGAAAACAATTTAGTTTTCTTTAGAATAATACCAGAGCAGATAATGGAAACAATTCCTACAAAGTAAGCACTAGGAGCTACCCACCATGCACCGCTGAACAGTGCACCTGCAATTAAGGCAATAATCGGGAGCTTGGCCCCACATGGGATAAAGGTAGTTGTTATTATGGTCATTTTACGGTCACGGTCATTCTCAATGGTACGGGATGCCATAATTCCTGGAACACCACATCCAGTACCAATTAACATTGGGATAAAGGACTTGCCTGAAAGACCAAATTTACGGAAAATTCTGTCCATTATGAAGGCAATACGAGCCATATAGCCACATGCTTCTAAAAAGGCAAGGAGTGCGAACAATATTAGCATCTGCGGTACAAAGCCAAGCACTGCTCCTACACCACCTATAATACCATCTAGGATTAAGCCTTGTAACCAATCTGCACAGCCGATGGATACGAGGAAACTCTCAACTGCTGGAGGAATAATTTCACCAAAAAGCACATCGTTTGTCCAGTCAGTCACCCATGCTCCAACTGTTGTTACAGAAACAAAATATACAGCAAACATCACTATTGCAAAAATAGGAAGTGCAAGCCAACGGTTGGTAACAACCCTATCAATCTTATCTGAAGAAGATAGCTTACCTTTGTTCTTTTTATAGTAACATTTTTTTATGATAGAGGAGATATATAAATATCTCTCATTTGTTATGATACTTTCAGAGTCATCGTCCATTTCGTTTTCGCAGGATATAATGTCCTCTTCAATATGAGCTCTTAGTGAAGCATCTAATTTGAGCTTCTCCAGAATTTTTTCGTCACGCTCGAATATTTTCACTGCGAACCAACGCTGCTGGCTTTCTGGTATCATACCATTGATAGCTTCCTCAATATGAGCAATTGCATGTTCTACACTACCACAGAAGCTGTGCTGCGGGATCATTTTAGTTTTACTATTGGCAAGAAGGACTGCTTTTTGTGCCACTTCAGTAATACCTGTTCCTTTTAGTGCCGAAATCTCCATAACTGGGCATCCAAGAGTCTTAGATAGTTCATCTATATAGATTTTGTCGCCATTTTTTGCAACAACATCCATCATATTTATTGCTACTATCGTCGGAATTCCTAGCTCTGTAAGCTGTGTAGTGAGATACAGGTTACGCTCCATATTAGTTCCGTCGATAATATTTAGAATTACATCTGGCTGCTCAGTAATCAGGCAGTTTCTTGCTACCACTTCCTCGAGAGTATATGGAGAAAGGGAGTAGATACCAGGTAGGTCCATAATAACTACATCTTTATGGTTTTTTAGTTTTCCCTCTTTTTTTTCAACAGTTACACCTGGCCAGTTACCAACAAATTGGTTAGAACCAGTCAATGCATTAAAAAGTGTTGTCTTGCCGGAATTTGGATTACCTGCAAGCGCAATTTTAATTGACATTATATTAGCCTCCTTATAAACGTGGTTAACAACTACAAACTTAAAATCAAATACAAGGTTAGTCTATACTAACCCGAGGACCTTAAAAAATGCAGAAAACATGTCTGCATTTTAATATGAAATCATTGAACTGAAATCATTGAACTGAAATCATTTCAGCATCTGCTTTACGTAGAGATAATTCATATCCACGAACAGTAATCTCAATAGGGTCTCCAAGTGGTGCAACCTTATGTACATAGATTTCTGTTCCCTTTGTTATACCCATGTCCATAATTCGACGTTTGACAGCTCCTTCACCTGTAATCTTAGTTACAGTGACAGTTTGACCGCATTTAACTTCTTTCAATGTTTGCATCCTGCTAAACTCCCCCTCAATTCATTACACTATAATTTTACTCGCAATTTCACGACTTATAGCAACTCTGGAATCCTTTACATTTACAATCATGTTACCGCTTATTTCTGAAACCAAAGTGACCGCACCACCAATTACAAACCCAAGATTTTCAAGAAACTGCCTTGTCTCAGGCTTGCCACCAATTTTTTTGATGCAGTTCTCTTCTCCTGTTTTGGCCATTGTTAAAGGCATAATAATCACTCCTCATCTATACTGGTACACTTTATTTAACAAATTTAAGAGCAGTTAGCTCTATCTAACTGCTTATAGGTTAGCACGAACTAACTCGTTTGTCAATATATTTATTATAGATATCATTTTAATAATAATTAATTGTCTTATTTGTAAATTATCCCAAATTGTTTTAAAATAGATAATATGCTATTATATTATAATGATATAGAACTGGTCAAAGGGAGGTGCTGAGTTTGAAAATACAGGAATCTGCGGAAATGTACCTTGAAACGATTTTGATTCTAAGCCAAAAAAATAGTTGTGTCAGATCAATCGATGTCGCTGGAGAGCTTGACTATAAGAAATCCAGCGTCAGCGTAGCTATGAAAAATTTACGTGAGAACGGGTATATAGACATAGATAGTGATGGGTACATCAAATTGACCGAAGAGGGTAAGAATGTTGCTCAAACAATGTATGAAAGGCATACTCTCATTTCTGATTGGCTGATTTATTTAGGTGTTGATAAGAATATAGCTATTGAAGATGCGTGCCGCATTGAGCATGTAATTAGTACAGATAGCTTTAATGCAATTAAAAAGCATTTTAAGGGCGAAGCATAAACAGCTGGTTGTACGACTTAGCGAATAAATCAAGAGCATATAATGAAATAGGCTAAGCACTTAGGGAGAAGATAATTCATGAATGGATTAGTACACATATATACAGGTGATGGAAAGGGCAAGACAACTACAGCTATTGGGCTTGGTGTAAGGGCAGCAGGCAGTGGAATGAAGGTTCTAATGATTCAGTTCTGCAAAGGCAGCACAAGTGGGGAGGAATTTTCACTAGAAAAGCTAAAGCCAGGTTTTGAACTGTGTAAAGATAAACAATTTGATAAATTTATATGGCAGCTAACACCCGAGGAGAAAGAACAGCTGTGTGAAGCTACCTCACATTTATTTGATAATTCCATAGAGCAGGCGCAAAATAAAGACATGCTTATTTTAGACGAAATTATGGCTGCAATAACTACTGGACTGATAGATATAAAGAGGGTTAGTGATTTTATTAAAAATAAGCCCTCACAGCTTGAAGTAGTGATGACAGGAAGAAATGCTCCTGATGAACTTATTAAACTTGCTGACTATGTTTCTGAAATAAATGCTGTAAAGCACCCTATGAATGCAGGAATTAAGGCAAGGAAGGGCATTGAGTATTAATAATTATGGAATAAGGATTCATTCTTTACTTTATACTTGACAAGCAATTATAGTGTGACTATAATTTAACTAAATTGAATAAGTTTTGCAGGGGAACTTAACAAGTTGAGAAGACACTGTCTGACCCTTTGAACCTGTCAGTTAATACTGTCGTAGGGAGCATAATCGCGAATAATGTGATGCCTGTTTTTTATGATGGGCATCTTTTTTATGTTGTATTAGTATTAATGCTTGGGAAAAACTTATTTATAGATTTAATGACAAGCAGGGAGGCTGTTATATGAAGACTGTTTTGACAATAGCAGGTAGTGACAGTAGTGGCGGTGCAGGTATTGGAGCCGATATAAAAACAATAACAGCACATAAGCTATATGCAATGAGTGCCATTACAGCACTTACAGCTCAAAATACAACAGGTGTATATGGAATTATGGAAGTGACTGCCCAATTCCTTGAAAAACAATTAGACTGCATTTTTAGTGACATTTATCCTGATGCTGTAAAGATTGGGATGGTTTCAAACAGTGCACTAATTGAGACTATAGCTTCAAAATTAGTTAAGGAAAAGGCTGAAAATATTGTTGTTGATCCAGTTATGGTATCTACAAGCGGGTGCAAACTTCTGGCTGATGAGGCAGCTGCAACTTTGATTAAAAAACTAATTCCTATTGCGACAATAATAACACCGAACATTCCAGAAGCGGAGGTTCTCAGTGGTATGAAGATAATCAATGTTGAAGATATGATAACTGCTGCTGAAAAAATTTCACAAAATTACAGTGGAGCAATTCTAATTAAAGGTGGGCATCAGTTAAATGATGCAAATGATTTACTGTATGCGGAAGGAAAGGTGGAGTGGTTTTATGGAGAGCGTATTGATAATCCCAATACTCATGGAACCGGCTGTACTTTATCTTCTGCAATAGCAAGCAATCTAGCTATGGGCTATAGTCTGTCAGAAAGTGTGCGCAATGCAAAAAAATACATTTCAGGAGCACTTAAAGCAAATCTGAATTTAGGTAAGGGGAGTGGGCCACTAGACCATACCTTTGCAATTCGCCTTTAAAGCAGGTGGATATTACAAACTTAATTATCTGGAGAATGGGAGTCACTATTTATTGGATATTCTTAAATATAGATACACCAGTAGGCAGCACATTGCCAGTTATGCTAATAATAATTGCAATTTGCTTAGCCGTACAGAGAATAAAAAAGATGTTAGTAAAAAACTAAGATTGTTTGAGAAAAAATATGCAGTACGTAACTTTTATGTTATCAAGAGTTGAGAAGGCATAAAAAGGGGTGCACCACCGCGGGTACATTTTCTTTTTATGCTTTTTTAATATAATTTACTCAACTTTCCCAATTAAAAAATGTGGGTGTCATATTTTGAAAATAAACAATTGATAAGTCCTGCACCGATAGATTTTTTATGTGGGAAAGTTGGGTATCTAAGTATTAGATTAAGAGTAAGTATTACCGATGGTAGACATCGGAACAATAAATAACAGGAGGAACAAAATATGTTCAAGGAAGTTTTAGAAAACGTTAGTAAGACCACCCCTTTGGTACATTGCATTACAAACTATGTAACTGTAAACGATGTGGCAAATGTATTATTGGCATGCGGGGGTTCACCTATCATGGCGGATGATGAAATGGAAGTTGAAGAAATTACTTCTATTTGCTCAGCTTTATATATTAACATTGGTACCTTAAATGAAAGAACTATTAGTTCTATGCTCAGAACAGGGAAAAAAGCCAATGCACTTTCTCATACACTTGTGCTTGATCCAGTTGGAGCAGGCGCCTCGGTACTTCGTACAAAGACTACATTTACTTTACTTGATAATATAAAATTCAATGTAATTCGTGGTAACATTTCAGAAATAAAGACAGTTTACAGAGGCAGTGGAACAACCCAGGGCGTAGATGCTGATGTCGCTGATGCTATTACAGACACAAATTTAGATGAAGCAGTTTCTTTTGCAAAGAAATTAAGTCAGAGGACTGGGGCAGTTATAGCTATAACTGGTGCTATTGATATTGTGGCAGATAGTGAAAGAGCTTATGTTATCCGAAATGGACACCCAACAATGTCAAAGGTTTCTGGTACAGGCTGCATGCTGTCAGCCATAATTGCTGCTTTTGTTTCTGCCAATCAGGACCAGGCACTGCTTGCAACAGCAACAGCTGTGTGTATAATGGGATTAGTAGGGGAGCTGGCGTTTAAGCGTGTTACAGAAGAAAATAGAGGTTCTTCAAGCTTACGCACATATATTATTGATGAAATCAGTAAGATGTCAGCAGAAAAGTTAATCGGAGGTGCAAAAATTGAAAATAAGTAAAGAGGCTATGAGGTTATATGCTGTTACAGATCGTATGTGGGTAGGCGACAATTCATTAGTAGAACAGGTGGAACAGTGTATCAAAGGGGGAGTAACCTTTGTCCAGGTTCGCGAAAAAGATATATCCTTTGAAGAATACGTTGCTCTTGGTAAGGAAATTAAAAAGGTTACGGATAAGTACAATATCCCGTATGTGATAAATGATGATGTAGAAGTTGCAATAGCATGCCGAGCAGATGGGGTCCATGTTGGACAGCATGACATGCAGGCAGGTGATGTTAGGGAAAAAATAGGAGCTGATATGATTCTGGGAGTATCAGCTCAAACTGTTGAGCAAGCTTTGCTTGCTGAAAAAAGTGGTGCGGATTATATTGGTGTGGGAGCGGTGTTTTCAACCTCCACTAAAACAGATGCTGATGAGGTCTCATATGAAACACTAAAGGCAATCTGCAATGCAGTCTCAGTTCCTGTTGTCGCTATTGGCGGAATTTCAAAGCACAATATTATGAAACTAAAAGGAAGCGGAGCAGATGGAGTGGCTGTTGTTTCAGCAATTTTTGCCCAGTCAGACATTTTTGAAGCTACTAGAGAATTAAGAGCTTTGACAGATGAGATGGGTAAATGATGAAAAAAACACAGAGCCATATGCAAACAACCAATGCTGCATATGGCTTATCTGAGTAATTATTCACTATAGTTCTAAAGCAACCTCAGCAGTTTCTCTAAACAAAGGCCTTAATACTAATACACCAAATGGAGGTACAGTCAGCCTCAAGCGACATGGCCTACCATGGAGCGGCTCAGGTTCAACCTTATAAATCACGTTTCCATCCTCAACATCATATCCACCATATTTTTCATAGTTACTATTAAGGACAAGCTCATAATCCAAGTCAAAAGGAGCCCCAATGCAGTAACCCTCATTTCCTATTGGAGTGAAATTACATACAAAAATAAGCATATCACGGTAGTCAACACCTTTTCGCATGAAGGAAACTATACTGTGCTCATTGTCATTGCAATCTATCCATTCAAAACCATTATAGCTGAAATCAACCTCATAAAGAGACTTCTCACTTGTATACAAATTATTTAAATCCCGTACAAAGGTTTGCATTTTTTTATGCATGTCGTAATCAAGCAAGTGCCAATCAAGTCCTTTTTTTTCATCCCACTCTATGAACTGACCATATTCATTACCCATAAAGGAGAGTTTCTTTCCTGGGTGGCCATAAGTGAAACCATAGGTTACTCTAAGTCCTGCAAACTTCTGCCAATAATCACCGGGCATCTTGTTCAGCATAGATAGTTTTCCATGAACCACTTCATCATGGGAAAGAACAAGTATGAAATTTTCAGTAAAAGCATACATAAGAGAAAAAGTTATATTGTTGTGATGATATCTTCTATAAATAGGATCCATACTTACATATTTAAGAAAATCATTCATCCAACCCATATTCCATTTGAAGGTAAAGCCCAAACCACCCATATATGGAGGCTTAGTAATCATTGGCCAAGAGGAGGATTCCTCTGCAATCATCATTATCCCCTTGAAATAGCTGAAAACGGTAGTGTTTAGCTGTTTCAAAAAGTCTACAGCTTCTAGATTCATATTCCCACCATATTTATTTGGAACCCATTCTCCAGGTTTTTTAACATAATCCAGATAAATCATTGATGCTACTGCATCAACTCGGAGGCCGTCAATATGATATTTCTCAAACCAAAATACAGCATTTGAAACTAAAAAGTTTCGAACCTCAGGTCGCCCATAATTAAAAATCAAGGTTCCCCATTCGGGATGCTCACCCTGCCTAGGGTCAGCATGCTCATAGACCGCGGTTCCATCAAAACGCGCTAAGCCATTGGCATCCTTAGGAAAATGTGCGGGCACCCAATCGAGTATAATTCCAATACCGTTTTGATGACACTGATCAACAAAGTACATGAAGTCTTGTGGCGTGCCATATCTGCTAGTTACAGAATAGTAGCCGGTTACTTGATAGCCCCAGGAACCATCATAGGGGTATTCTGAAATGGGAAGTAACTCAATGTGAGTGTAACCCATGTCCTTTACATATGGAATTAATCTATCCGCAATTACCCTGTAATTTAAAAAGATATCGCCGTTCTCATCAGGCTCAGCAGCTGTAGACCAAGAGCCAAGATGCATTTCGTAAATTGCTAATGGAGCTGTGAAAACATCCCTTGCTTCACGCTCAGTCACCCAGTCTGAATCATTCCAGACATAGTTGTCCAAATTCCGAACTACTGATGCTTTTGCTGGACGTACTTCTGAATAAAATGCATATGGATCAGATTTAATACATAATTCACCAGCAGGTGATTTGATTTCAAATTTATACATATCACCCTCTGAAACTAGGGGAATAAATAGCTCCCATATACCAGAGGAACCTAATGCTCTCATTTGATGCCTTTTACCATCCCATTGATTGAAGTTCCCAACAACACTTACTCTTCTTGCACAAGGAGCCCAAACTGCAAAAAGAGTTCCTGGAACATTATTAATTGTCATAATATGTGCGCCAAGCTTCTCAAAAATCTTATGGTGATTACCTTGACTAAACAGGTGAATATCAAATTCGGATATTACTGGCCAAAAACTATAGGGATCATGGGTAATATAGCTATTATCCTTGTGGTCGGTAATTTTAAGTGTATATTCAAAAATATCCTTTCGGTTAGGAAAGATAAGCTCAAAAATTCCTTCATCACAAAGCTTAGTCATAGGAAAGGCTGTACTAGCTTTTACATCAATTAATTCAATAAATTTTGCATTGGAATAGTAGGCTCTGATAGCTATATCCTGTTTTTTTCCCCTACCGTCTACTACATGCATTCCTAGAAATACATGCGGGTCCTTACAGTCGCCTTTTGTAATCTTTGTCACTATATCGATATAGTCTTTTCGCATGTAACACCTCATAGTTAGAATATATGTAGCACCTCTAATAAATCTTATAACAAATTCAAATAATTAACAATCAAATTACAAATTATTTAGGTGTATGTTTTGTTATATTTATTACTGTGGAGCCAGAGGTTCCTCAATTTGTACCATTATACTAATTATGATAAAATAATGAACATATTGAAAAAATTTAGGAACCTTTTTTGATGTTTTTTACCTTGACTCTAGCTTAATTAAGCTATTTAAATGGAGATACTCAATAATTAAGGCTCCATGAACATTAAATATAAGAAAAACGGAGGAAATAGGTATTATGAAAAGAATAATCGGGTACATACTAACACTAGCAATGCTACTGACACTAGGTTTAACAATGGGGGGACAGACATCAAAAGCAGCTACAAGTACAACCATCAAAGTAATAGTAAACGGAAAGAATATTAAATTGCCCGACACACAGCCATGCTTAGATGGAAATAACAGAGTACAGGTACCGGTAAGATTTGTAAGTGAAGCATTAGGAGCTTCTGTATCATGGGTTGGAAGTAATAAATCAGTAGTTGTGGTAAAGGGCAAGGATAAGGTTACATTATATGCTGATAAAAAAGACTACACTATCAATGGTGTAAAGAAAACAATGGATACCATAGCAACTAATAAAAATGGAAGAATACTCGTACCCATACGCTTTGTAAGTGAAGCATTGGGAGCAGTTGTTACCTGGGATGGAACAACATATACAGTAAATATAACAATAAAAGAAGACCAGAATTTTGGGGACAAATTAGGGACAAATCCAAATCCAGACAGAGCGATAACTTTGGAAGAAAAAAAGAGGCTGGATGCATATGCCTTAAATATTGGTGACAATAGCGGGTTGGGATTTACCAAAACGAATCAAGAATTTATTGAGGAAATGAATAAATTAGATTCATCTCGTATAACAGACTACATAGAGTTCGCTACAGGTGCAATAGAGGGTCTCTGGAATGTTGATTATACTAAAGGAGAGAAAGTGTTTAAAGATGCACTTAGGCCGTATTCAGCAAATGATGAGAGGGTTCTTGATAGGTGGTGGAAAAATAATAATGGTGATAGGGTTATAGTAAAAGGTAAATTCTATACTGACACATCAATGATATATGAAGATGCCTCAGGCTCGGTTCGAGTAAGAGGTGTAATGCGATATTATATAACATCTTGTATAGATCTTGAAAATGCATTTGGAAAAGGTGCGAAGCTAAATACTTGGCTGGAAGAAGATTATGATGTTAAGATTGGGTATCTTGGGGGACATTCATATTTTTATGAAGGCATGGTTACTTTGAGCCCTTCCTTTAGATATATTGAGGAGAAATAATGCATGAAAAAAATAGTATGTTTAGTTTTATCAATAATACTAGCACTTCAGACAGTATTAGTATTTGCTACTAAAGAAGATAATAATGAAGACACTCCAAAATTAGAAGCTTTCGGCGACTACATAGTATTCCCGGTCACATCAAAGAAGGCAAGCGAGTATTCTTGCCTTCACTGGAAAACGCAGGGATTTATAGTGACGGTAACTGACCCAAATGGAAATGTGGTTAAATCTGGTAAGACAATTAATAATAAGTCGGGTAAAGCATCAAGTGAGCATCCATTTTTGAAATATTCATCAGCCGTAGCAGGAGACCGTAATTTTGCAGTTGCAATATATAATTCAGCAAAGGGTGTAGTAAAGGGGATTACAGGAGCAGACGGGGATATTACGGAGTCTATAGAAGATTTATATGGATCCGAAGCTTTTGAAAAAATAAAGAAAACAGGTGGAAAAATTATACTTGAACCTCTTTTTACAGTCTTAGAGGGTGAGTTATGCTGACTTTGACGGACACAACCTCGTGATTGTATAGATTCTTTATTGACAAATATATAGCTGGTTGAACCCAAAATCAATATGGGGGTTTAGCATAATTTGTTAGGAAAAGTGCCGAAGTAAATTATTGCTGAAAGCCAAGTTTTTAGAAATAATTCACTTTAGGAACTGTAGCCAAATTGCCCTCAAATTCTTTTGAGTTTTGGAGAGTTTTGGAAAGGGCAAAAATTTAAAAAACATCCTTGCACATTCCGACTTATTATGATACAATGCCATATTGTATGTTAAATAAAAAAATATTTTACATCCTTGCTCTGTACTCTTGTGACAGAGCCGTTGAGTCCGAGGGGAGGTGACCAATAATGTTAAAGAAGTATGAAACTATCTTTATTATCAATCCAGAGGTTGGAGAAGAGAATACAAAAGCCCTAACTGAGAAGTTCAAGACTTTGATCGAAACTTCTGCTCAGATTGAAAGCGTTGATGAGTGGGGTAAGAGAAAGTTAGCTTATGAGATTAAAGACAAGACTGAAGGTTACTATGTGCTTGTAAACTTTTCATCAAGTCCAGATTTTCCTGCTGAATTAGAGAGAGTGTACAAAATCACTGAAGGAATTCTTAAGTATATCATAATAAATAAGGATTAGTAGGTGGGTATATGAACAAAGTTATTTTAATGGGAAGACTTACAAAAGACCCTGACCTAAGATACAGCAGTGGAAACAATACTGCAGTTGCAAGTTTTACAATTGCTGTAAATAGACGTGGTGCTAAGGAAGGTCAGCCACAAGCTGATTTCATTAATGTTGTCGCATGGAGCAAGACTGCGGAGTTTTGTGGGAAATATTTCACAAAAGGACAGCAGGTTGCTGTAGTTGGAAGAATTCAGACTAGAACCTGGGATGATAATGAAGGAAAGCGCCACTATGTTACTGAAGTAGTAGCAGATGAAACCTACTTTGCTGATAGCAAAAGAGGCAGTGGTGATTTTGGCGGAGGTGTTGGTGCTTCAACACAAAGAACTTATTCGGAGACACCTGCAGCATCTGGTGATGGATTTTATCCAATGGATGAGGATGACGAATTACCATTTTAATTAAATGTTGGCTTTGCCAACTTGCGTTGTTTGGTAATTTGATTGACATAAGTGATGTTGGAATTGCCAACTTGCATTA
>JAEZOA010000038.1 GCA_023441625.1 Bacillota bacterium | reverse complement strand
TCCCGACTTGCCGCTCAACACCTTGTCGAACAGCGCCTGCCCCGTGGCCTTGTCACCGGAGAGGTAGTAGGCGCGCCCGATCTGAATCAACTCCCAGCTGCCGCCTTCGGCCAGACGTTCGGCCTCCTTCAGCGCGGCGATGCCGGCTTCCTTGGCAGGCTTGCCGGTCATCAGGCTCATGCCAGGACCTTTCACCCTTGCGGCATAGCCAATGCCAACGCCGGCGCTGAGACACGCCGCTGCCATCACCACCACTGCGACCTTCTTCATTGTTTCTTCCTCGGGCACGGGTTCAAAAGGACCGCAAGATTACTGTAGCGGACAGCCTCCCGACCAGCGGACTCGACGAGTCGATTCCACAGTTGCGGCGCGCATCACGTCCTGCAGCGATGTTTGATCGCTAGCCGCGCGGCCGCTTCGGCAGCACTGGTATCCGCTTCGGTCCACGTCGGTGACTGGGCTTTGCTGTGCCGGCCGCGTCGAATGCTTTGCGTGCGGCCTCCATGGCCGGTCGATTCCGGCGCACCCAGCCCGCCACTGCCGAAATGGGCTCGTAGAGGGAACGGCCCAGCTTCGTCAGCTCGTATTCAACTCGCGGCGGAATGGTCGGGTAGACCGTCCTGGTCACGAGCCCATCGCGCTCCAGATCACGTAGCGTCAGCGTAAGCATTCGCTGGGAGATTCCACTCACGGTCCGACGGATCTCGTTGAAGCGCATCGGCCCGCTTTTGAGCAACTCCACCACCAGCACGGTCCACTTGTCGCCGATGCGAGCGAGCATCTCGCTCAGCGCACGACACTCCGAGTGATCGGATTCATCAGTAGGTATCAAGAATGTGCCTCCTTGCGGCGGCGTCCGGCAGTGCTCATCCTAGCCTCAGTTCCGAAAAGTAACCAGGCCACTATTCCATCCCCCCGAGCAGAGCACAGCATGACCGTCATATCCGTCATCGTCGGCAGCGTTCGTCAGGAACGTTTCGCGGAAAAAACCGCACACTGGATTCTCGATCATCTCAAGAAGCGCGAAGATATCGATGCGCGCTTGCTCGACCTCGTTGACTATCCGCTGCCTTTCTTCGACGCGCCGTTCCCGCCCGCGATGCCGGGGCGCCCGGCCTACCAGCACGAGGTTGTGAAACGCTGGACTCAGGCGATCGCGGTCTCCGATGCTTTCGTCATGGTGTCGCCGGAGTACAACCACGGTCCCTCCGGCGTGCTGAAGAATGCGATCGACTGGGTTTATCAGGAGTGGCACCGAAAACCGGTCGCCTTCGTCGGCTATGGCGTCGTCGGCGGAGCACGCGCGATCGAGGCACTTCGCCAGAGCGCAATTGCGGTGCAGCTCGCGCCGATCCGTTCAGCAGTTCACATCCCCATCGCCGCGCTGTATGCGCATTTCCGTGGTGAGGATGTCTCCTCGTACCTCACCGAGCTGGACGCCGTTGCCAACGGGTCGATCGATGACTTGCTCTGGTGGACGAAGGTGCTGAAGGCTGCTCGGGAGAACGAGGCCACGATCGAGTAACTCGTGCAAACCTATCCCAGGAGACAATCAGTGGTGCTGAGCTTGAAGTCGTTCCACAGCTGCGTTCGTTCATAACCTCGAGCCAGCGAACCAGGCACTTCCTTGTGCCTTCAGTGAATATCTGAAGCCCATCGACTGGACAGGAAGGGTCGCTCGCTCGGACAAGCGAGGGGTAGCCCTTCAGATCGTCGCTCTCACCGAGAGCAGCCACCTCGCCGCCAGCTCAGGCCGCGCCTCGAAGCAGCGTCGACTTGGACGAGTTGCCAGACAGCATCCATTGACGATGCTGCACGATGCCGACGATTGCAAAGGCCAGCTCAATTGCAGCACCGGCTGCCACCACCGCAAGTGCCGGCGCTGCGAGCATACCCAGCGCGACTCCAGCGCCTGCGAGCGCCAGGCCAAGCAGCCAATACAAGCGCATGCCATACAGCGTGGCGAAAACGAGGTAGCGCCCGCCAATGATCAACAGCATGGCGGCGAAGAACCAAGCCGCGTTCTGAAGCCCAAGTCCATAAGCGATGGGAAGACTGAAGATGAGCCAGAAGGTGCTGGCTCCTGCGAGCTGTCCGAGCGGATTGCCTTTCGAATGGGATGCGGTCGCCCCAAACAGGCGGCACAGCAGAAGACCGACCGGGTGAATAAGAGTCCCGCCGAGAAGCAACACCCAGATCGCGCGTTGCGGTGAGACGAGTGCTGCGGTACCTGCAGCGACGGACCACGCGAGCGCCGAAGCCAGAACGCCAGGCGCGCCGCTGAAGTACGCACGACGCAGGTCACATTGCGCTTCAGTGACGGTTATCTCCACTTTTCCTCCGATGTAGCTGGGCTGTACGCCCTGATGGGTAAAGTCGCGCGGCGCGTCGGCTCTCGAACAACTTGAGTTGCCCTGCTATTCGGCAGAGCACATTTCATTGGTCGCCCACCAACTTTCTGTGTGTGACCCGCAGAGAAAGTCACTCTCTGTGATCTGACTTCCGTGGTGTCCAATGACTTCATTCCCACGCGACTCCAATTGACCTGCATCTTTCCCCGCCACGAGTGTTGACGCACGTCTCAGTCGATCGCGGAAGTCGGTCCGGTGTCCTATGACCTCATCATCGGAAGTCGCACTCATCCAGTAACTCTCCCATTCCGACGTGACGTCTGCCAACAGGCGGTTTCAAGATCTCGCACGCAGGTACAGCTCACGACGTTTGTAGTCGATGACGACGAGCCAATAACGTCCATGCCGATCAGCAGCGCTGGTTTGCGGGTGAGGTGCCAGTACTCGAAGATCGGCATATCGCCGAACGTGATGTGCAGATTGCGCACCTGGATGGTCCCGAGCCAGATCGGCGGGATGCTGATGCTCTTGCCAGGAGCCACATCGAGGGTCACGCCAACGATCTGAGTGTCCTGCGCCTCGCGGTTGTGCAGGAGCAGTGCCTCACGCAGGCTGTTGTTGCCTACTGTGATTTCAGCGCC
>JAEZOA010000034.1 GCA_023441625.1 Bacillota bacterium | reverse complement strand
ATTCGGCATAGTGCAATTAATGCGCTTGGTTCATCAGCAGCATTGGAAAGTAAGAAGGCACTATATTATTATATAAATCAGGAAGATGAAAAAACCTACAAGTATGAAATAACTTATGCAAACGCTTCACTTGGTAAAATGGGCTCGATGGATGATATTCCAATAATTGAACAACATCTCAAAAGTAAAATCCAAGATATTAGGAGGAGTGCTGAATTTGCCATTCAATGTATTCGAGAACGTAATGGAACTATGATTTAAATTTATAAAACGTAGGTATTACTTATATATAATAGATGCAAACTAGGTGCAACCAGTATCAGAGATAGAAATCCCTCATTTTTATGCGAGTTCTGGTATTGTTCAAATAGTTCAAATCTGGTTAAACGAGGTAATGTAAACCTTACAAAAGGATATTATTATGAGAAATAGAATTAAGGAATTAAGAGAAGAAAAAGGACTAACACAAGAACAATTAGGAGAAATGGCTGGAACATCAAGACAAACAATATTTGCTATTGAAACTGAGAATTTATTGTGAGTATTAATCATGCAACAGAAGATTAATTATATTTATGCTAATAAATATATTGACTTTTGGGTAACCCGAAGGTGTAGTCTATTAACAGACGACAGGGGTGCACACCTGAAAAGTTTGTTGGGAGTTGATTTAATGTTTAGAATCGGTGAGTTTTCAAAATTGTGTGGTTTATCAGCAGATACGCTATATCATTATGAAAAGCAAGAATTGCTTTTACCTATAGCTGTTGATAAATTTACCGGCTATCGATATTATGATGCTTCGCAGATAGTAACTGTTAATAAAATACTGGCTTTAAAAGATGCAGGATTTTCATTAATTGAAATATCAAATCTAATGAAGGATAATTCTCCTGTCCAGTTACTTCTCGAAATGCTCGAAAATAAAGCCCAGCTTCTTGAAACCACTCTAACAGAGGAATACAACAGACTTGAACGTCTTCATACTAATATTTTTTTAATAAAGAATGGAGGCATTCCCCGTATGAATGAGATTATTATTAAAACAGTGGAACCAATTCTAGTTGCATCAACGCGTAAAGTTTTTGCTAAAAATGAATTTGATGAAAACTTAAAAAAAATGTGGCCTATAGTTAATAACTATATTAACAAACAAGATATAAAACGTACAATTCCTTGCTTAATGCTTTATCATTCCGGCTGGTGGGATATGAAGCAATGGAATATAAATTATGATGAACATACGCTTGACGTTGAAGTAGTGGAGCCTGTTACTAAACTCTTTGAAGGTAACGAAGATGTGCAGGTATACAAACTCCCAAGGATTGAAAAAATGGCTTGTATTGTTCATCATGGCGATTTTTCAACGATCAGTAAAACATTTGATACTCTTTTTAACTGGATACGACATAATAATTATTTAGCGAATGGACCAATCAGAGAAATATATCACAAGGGCGATTGGGCTACTGATAATCCTAATGAATATATAACTGAAATACAGATTCCAATTAAATAGACGTTGCTAATATTCGTCTATTTCAATGAAGTCCTCTAAACCTTAAAATAAGGCTTAGGGGATTTTTATGTATTCAGTCTTTTATGCTACGAAAAATGCATACGCCAAAAAAGGAAGTGTAAGAAGTACAAATTAATAAATGGCGTACATAGATTACTGGTAAATTTAGTTTGTTATTTCTGTTTGGAATGATATTATTAGTATTATAAAAACTGCCTATTGTTGATTGTGGACATCTGCCTCTTCGGATATAATGGTATCTGAGCATTTCACAACATAATCAAGACATTTTACAACAGCCTTATTGCAATTGGCATAGAAATTTGAAAAAATAAAGTAAAGGTCGATCCATAAAAAAGGAATAATTATGATAAAAATTGCCATATGCGACGACGAACCAGCCGTTTGCCAGATTATGTCACGAAAAGTAGAAGATTATATGCATGTACTAAAAGAGCATTGTGAAATCAAATGCTTTATTAGTGCTACACAGCTTCTGAAAACATCATGTTCACATGATTTGTTTCTTTTGGATATACAGATGCCAGAACAAGATGGAATTACATTAGCTAAGAAAATCAGAGAAAGCCAAAATCGAAGTATCATTATTTTTATAACCGCATTATCAGAAAGCGTATACGATGCTTTTGAAGTGGAGGCTCTTGATTATATCTGTAAACCGATTGATGAAAGCCGATTGCAAAAAGCACTAAACCGTGCAGTTACGAAAATAAAAGAAAATAAAAATAATAGCCTATTCATTCAGACCATGAGTTGGTGTAAGTCGGTTAAGCTGGAGGATATTTATTATTGCGAAGTAAAAAACCGAAAAATATACCTTCATACCAAAAATGGTGTTATTGAATACTACTGCAAACTGGAAGAGCTTGAAAAGCAGCTTGATTATCGTTTTGTTCGTTGTCATCGAAGCTATCTCGTAAATCTAAACTATTTGCTGGAGTACTCTGCAAGGGAGATTACACTGGAAAATGGAGAACGTGTCCCCGCCTCAAGACTTAGGCATCAAGAGTTCATGGATGCAATGATGTTGTATATGAAAAGGAAAGGAACATAAATGGATTGGATAATTATGAGCTTTTTTTATTATATTGCGATTTCCATATTGTTATATTTCGGTTTCTGCCGTCTGTGCAACGAGTCCTTTCGGTGGTATAAGTGCCTTTTGTATGCAATGCTATCTTGCGGATTATGCATTTGTAAGGGCTTTGGATGGATTAGCGAAATTATCTACATTGTTCTGATTACTGGACTACTCACAGGGTATGGTGTGTTTTTTCATGAAGTTAAATTTTTAGGAGTTCTTGCAGCTTCATCGTTGGTGGTTTCCATATACAGCATTGCAGATGGGGTTTCACAATCCCTTATTCATTGGGGTTTCTCCACTGTTAAGATAAGTCCGTTTTTTCAATTCGGTGATTTAATACGTTATGGGGTTACTGTTCTTCTATTTATATTTACCTTTTATCTTGTTACAAGGTTTTTCCTAAGTGGCATAAAGGATATGCGGGTGCCATTGCTACCGCTGCTCATTATTCCGGTTTTATTTGTCATTGTGGTAGAAACGGTTGTATCAGATTCTATTTATGGCAATACCATTGTCCTTGATACAGAAGAGGGGCTAATCTTTCCCGTCATAAATAGCGCACAATTACTTGTTTTGCGTTTCTTTGCCTATGGTGGCCTGTTTTCTACCCTGATGGCATACAAGAAATTAGAGGTATCTATTGATCAGGAACAGACAATTTTACTTTTGCAACAGCAAACAATGAATCAGGAAGTATATATCAGAGAAGCAAAAGCAAGATACCAACAGGCCAGTTCTTTTCGTCACGATATTCAGAATCATCTACTTGTATTACACCAACTTATAAGGGATGGAAAGATCCCGGAAGCTACTGGGTATTTAGAAAATCTGGAGACTGCTTCAAAGTCGTTATTACTTCCAGTTCATACCGGAAATGCTGTTGTAGACGCATTATTAAGCAGTAAACTTGGAGTTGCTGCACAAAAAGGTATTAAAATCGCTATCTCCATACTTATTCCTGAGCAAAGTCTTATAAACGATTTAGACTGGTGCATTGTGTTTTCCAATGCCGTAGACAATGCAATAAAGGCTAGTGAAGAGCTCTCTGAAAAAGATAGACAGATTGATTTATCTGGAACTCGAAAGGGGAATATTTATCTTTTAAATGTGAAAAACAACTGCCGTAAAGGAACGCCACCTCCACTAGAGGGAATTGGCCTTTCAAATATTAGGGCAATCTTAAAAAAATATAATGGTAATATGGAGGTGGTAGTTACAAATCATACATTTGATTTGAACATGTTATTCATCATTCCACAACACCCTAAGGACATTCCACAACAATCATATTGAAAACTTTGGTTATAGTTGTAGAATCTAAAGCATAAGAATGCTGAATTGTATAACCAAAGGAGGAATTATGATGCTGATAGGAACATTTAATAATAGCATTGATCAACAGAATCATTATGCTAATAAAGCGGAAAATACACAAGGACAAGCAGTAAATGTATCCGTTAAAACAGAGGTTGCTTCTGAGGCGGAGCAGTCCTTATCACGTGCAGAACCTCGCGACGAATACATCCCAAGCGGTGATAAGCCTGAGAGCTCTGCCGGTGTCTACAGGTTAGAGAAGTACGAGGGCGGTAGACAGAGAATTGTATTTGACCGATCAAGTGAGGATGGAAAAAATAATGAACAGTCTAAGGTAAGTGTTGGAGCACTGGAAAACACAGAACTATCAAAGCAGGTGGAAGTCTCTAAAGAATGTGCTAAATCAGCCAATAATACCGAGCCTTCGAAAAAGGCAGATGGCGGCGAAGAAAGCTTTTGTACAGCTAGTACCGACGGCGTTGACCGTGAAATTAAACAATTAAGGGCAGAAATGCAGCAGCTTGAACAACAGTTAGCTAGTGTTCAGGGTGGTGATAATAATAAACGTGAAGAACTGGAAAAACAATTGAAGCAACTGAAGGCTGAGTTGAGTGAGAAGGATAATGATTCCTATAGGAAGCAGCATGCATCATATAGCCTGTCATAAAAAATAAAGCATTGTCAGATATGAGCATTGATAATGCTTTCATATTTATTGTAAATAGGACCTAAAAGTATTAGAAATAAATTACCTATTATTGATTAAAATATTTTTATTATGCTTAAGAAAATATAAGATAACGGAAAAGAGGTATATCCTAGTGTTATCAATTAATTTTTATAATTACATTGAAGATAATCTATTAAAATTTGCAGTCATTGTATCTAAAAGCAGAGGTAAATGGGTGCTGTGTAAGCATAGAGAAAGAGATGCATATGAATGTCCCGGTGGACATAGAGAAGATGGTGAAGACATTTTGACAACAGCGAAAAGAGAACTTTATGAGGAAACTGGTGCAACGGATTATGTTATTAAGCAGATATGTATATATTCTGTTTGTCGTAGTGGCGGAGTAATTGAAAATAAAGTTGAGACTTTCGGTATGCTATATTATGCTGATATTAACGAATTTGAGAAATTACCCGGTTTTGAAATAGAGAAGATAGAACTTTTTGATAAGCTGCCGGATAATTGGACCTATCCAGAAATTCAACCTATATTAATAGAAAAAGTAAATAATATCATGGCTTCTGGCGAGGAGCATAACTAGATATATAATAAAGGCGGCAACGTTGACTGGAGAAGAGGAGAGCTGTAAATAAAACGTTTTTTAATCATCCTTGGTAGTTTTTAAATGCCCATAAGACTCTTAAATTGCGTAATAGGTTTGTTTTATAAAATACTATTTTACGGGAAATGTTATGATAAAATCAGTTTATCTTATAAATGACAGAAGAATTAATTTTATTAATTTTAACTAGTATGATATTATAGTTGCAATAATACCGTTAGTATTTAATATAAAATATACACATGTAAGTTAGTATGAATAGTCTTGCAAAATGCATGCAAGTCTTTTGAAGAGCAGCAAAAGGCGCTATTCTTCAAGATTTATACACAAAAAGTTAGGCGATTGTGATTTATACTTCTTTTGGTATACAACCTAAAGAATATGATAAAATACGAAACGGTTTTTATATAAAGTACTCCGGTATGATTTTATATACATATTCATTGAATTAATAGAGAAGTTGCTTCGTGACTTTTATAAATACGATCTTAGTATAGTTCAAAAAACCAGAGAAAAAGCTATCTCTATTCAAATAGCATTATTTCGTACCCGTGTTATGGCAGAGTCAGAAGCTAAATAATATTTAATCTTACGTAATTACATAAAATAAAAAGATATAATAAATGACGAAATGTAATAAATAAAAATAAGTAATTGCGAAGCACATCTACTTTGGTATACAAAGGATAAAACTAAATAGTTTCGCAACTACCTATTATAAATAATAATAATAAAGGAGAAATACGATGGGAATTTGGACTAAGTAGCAAGGCTACTTATAAATTGATTTTAGAGATAGCCTTGCTAATTTTACATTGAAAAAGTGAGTTGAAAATTAGGAGGTAAGTTATGTCATATTTTGAATATCAAT
>JAEZOA010000009.1 GCA_023441625.1 Bacillota bacterium | reverse complement strand
TGTTCTTTGACAATCTGAATGGAAACATTCAATAAAACAAAGAGATACAAATAGTAAGAACTGTATCTAACTCTGTATAAGAATAGATAGGTGTAATTCCTATCACATTAGAATACTGGCTAATATTGTACCCGTTGCGGGAATTCCCGGAGTTATTGCCTTCAATACTGTGCTTTTCGTATCCTAAATGCTCGTCCATCTCGGCTTCCAGCATCTGTTCGATTGTTCCGGCAAACAGCCTTTTCAGCTTCGACTGAATGTCTCCCGTGCTTTGGCAGTCCTGCATCAGAAAGCTCACTAGTTCCATTTCCTTCTCTGTGAGAATGTTTTTTGATTGCTTCATTTGATAACCTCCATTCTGTTGTGGAGATTATTACCATTTACACGGGTGTTTATTCAGTCTCTATTCCTAACAAGTATGACTCCCAAGCGCTGACGTTCAGCTGACAGTGTTTTGCTGACCAGTTTTTGCAAGGTAGAATAGCCGGGCCGCACGATCTTTTGCTCGTTGAGCCAGACGATCAGCTCAGCGGCTACGAATCCTGGCGTCACATCCCGCATCACAATCTGCGTTGCCTGTTGCTTGAGCTGCGGCAGGTAGTCAGCTGTCCATAGCCGGTAGCCGAACAGGTCGGCGATCTGCTCGCGCTGGATGTAGTGCTCGTGCTTAGTGATTTGATTGCAATTAAAAGCCACTCCATGGAAATAGCGACTCAACACAAAAGCACAATCATCTTGGACCTCCTTCGTGACATTACCACGTTTCCGTGGTTCATCGCCTGTGCGATGATCACCGCTATTAGGCTATCGGGGTCTGCGTCCAGTTACTGCGCATCGTTAAAATCCGGCAAGCCATAAAGGGCCTCATGCTCGGCATTGGTTTTTTTATTTTAAATTCTAAACATCATTCTTCATACTCTATCTTTTTCCAATTTTCATACTTTGATTGCACTTCAAAAACAGAGTTATAAATAATTGTCTGCAGATAGCCTTTGGCATTCTTGATTTCGGTTGTAACTCCTTTATATTGGTTCAAAACATATTCTATTTTTCCATGATTCAACTTACTAAGTACAGATCTTATAATCACCTGCGGCTTGCGATCTCTATTGACAGTCGTATACTCACCATAATACATGTCCATTATATTCATCATTATTTCATTCAAAAGATCAATATCATGCCCTCTATATTTAGATACCAACTGATCATAATTTATGAGATCCTTAAAATACCTCTCAGTCTCAAAATATTGAGTCTCCGAACTTACAGAAGGAATATCTTTTCTTCCCGTTTCCGTATTTTCCGTATACGGAACTTTTGCATTATTAATTCTATACTCTACAGAATTAAATTTCCCTTTTTCCCGTAATTCAACCCTTTCTATATAACCATTATCTATTAACTCCTTTATTACCGAATACACAGTGTCACGGCTCTCTTTTGATATGGTTTCAATTTCTTTTAGAGTTAATTTTCTGCCAGCACTCAAAAAATATGATAAAATGCCTTTCGCTTTCCATGTAATCATAGTATCGATAAAATAATTCATCACAAACCTCCGTAAATTCAAAATAAGACAGACTGACGGATTTTTTTAATTCTAAAGGGACTCCTAAGAAACATATAAGTTATGAAAACATTGTTAGAGAAAAGCAATACTCAAAGGAGCTACTTGTTGCGCGATTTTGGGGTATGGCCAAGATTCGTGTAAAAAACCCCAACAAGACATTATTTTCCAAGTACCTAATGTACAAATTGAATATCGAAGTTTAATTCCGGAATTTTTATATTCTTGTCAATACTGTATTTTCCAAATCTATTTATATGACCAGTTATATAAGGTGCTAATCCGGACAGAATGTCTTCAGTTATATGATAACCTTCATTAGAAAGCTCTTGTAGAATGATTGACATATGATATACATTGAAAAATTTTAAACTTTTTGTAAAGATTTATTATATAATTTGCTGCGCTATCTATTTTGTCACTGCTAATATGCCATTGATTAACATATGCAACCTGTTTTCTTGTAATGTTATCCAGAGAATTTGCTGTTTGAGATGGGCCTAAATTGCATCCGTAGCAAAACACAGCTGTTATATATCTCTCAATGGGGTTATCTAACTTAGAATCAAAGCCAGACAATGGTCCAAAAAATTTTGTCCAATCGTACCATTGCTGAGAAGTATAGAGTATATCCAGAATGCTGACTTGAGGCATTCTCTCCGTTAATAAGGATTTAATCAAATTTAGATCCTTTGGTTCTTCTTTCTTTTTCAAGGGAGTTAGAATTGGTTCTCCTTTTTGTATTCTCAAGTATTGATTTGTTGGAAATGATTTATCAGCCTCATAGGCGGCTTTCTCCAACTTTGATTTAAAGAGTTCAATAAATGAATCGCCAGTAACCGGAATTCCAACTTGCTCACCAAATTCATTAATTTCACTTTCGTATTCTTCCCAGGACATAAGTTGATCACGATAGTCTGAGTATTTGTCGCTACCCTTGATATACAGATCGCCGGATTTCAAATCCTGCATGATTTCATAAAATACACATGCTTCAAAATGTCTACGATTCAATGCTACATTATTATTTACTTTACCCGAATTACCTGTGAGAAGTTTTGTCCATTTTCCTGAAATCCAGGATAGGTCAACATCTTTAAATTCTTCCTTTGGTATATTTTTCAGACGACCTGATTTTCTATATTTCATTGCGATTTTTATAACTTCTTCCATAGTTTTGTCTTGAGAAGTTGAATATAATTCAATGTTTTCTAAAACAGTAAACAAGGTTACTCTGCATTTTCCTTTTATGCAATCCCAAGCAAATGGGAAATAATTATCTCCTGCATATGTATTATGTATTTCGCATTTATCTATAATTTCATCTGGATCTTTCACTTCATTTGCTCTTAATGCCGCATCTATGGCATCAAGACGTTCTTCCTTATTTCCTTCTGTCTTATAAGCAGTCATAATATCCTGTAAAGTTGATATCAAATAGCATGCGGTTTTCGAGTGACTTAATGTGTACTCAATATGTTTCTCTTTAGCTTTATTTTGACGAGACTTTACTAGCTTGATAAATATTTCTCCAACATCGTCCAGAATATTTGCATATCTCTGAGTAATAAAAACCACTGCCAGGGCATATCTCTTAAATTTATCAAGCTCTTTCATCCTTGATGCATCCAAAGCTGCAGCCTCACAAGCAAAGTGTTTTAATTTTACATCTGGTATCCTTGATAAAACATCTTCTTTAATATTAAATGCTCTAATGCTGTCTAATACCTTTAGAGTGTTTGCCAACGTATTAATTGATGGCTTTCCTATTAGTTCCTTTAAAGAGTTCCACCCAGAATTCATATCGTTTAAATTGCTCTCAAAAAGTTTATCTATTTTATATTTGGTTTCTGTACTAATATTCTTATATACATGTTTAAAGTAAGAATTATAAATGATGTGCCGGATTTTTCTTGAAAGCCTTGCTAATGTACTGAAAGCGGGCAATTCATAACTTTGATGTATTAACTCGTCAATTACAATATTTATAATATCTGCATCGTTATCTTTTGTTTTTGCAGCTTCGGCCGCAATTTTTAAGGCAATCTTCTTTGCATGGGTGTCAAATGGTTTTATATTTAGAAATTTTCTTATGGTAGCCATGTGGTTGTTTTTAGTATTAGAGGAATCATATTTATCAGCACTGATATTGCCCATGCTAATTAACAAGATGCTTGAAAGGTGTTCTATTATACAATTTGGAACTTCTCTAATTTGAGTGAAGTACCCTAACCGTTGGAATGTTTTCAGCATAACCAGCAAACAAAGCTTTTGGGTGCCTCCTCTTGCAGATTTATTTACAAAAGTGATTTCATCATTTGTTGGAGTATAAATTTCATTTAATTCATTTAAACTGATATTGTTTTTAAGCCTTGGATATACTGTTTCATTAATACTTGGCACTTTACTTCCTCCGATTACATATTCCCATAGCAACTTAAATAAAATTATGATTTCTGAATTTATCCTTTTTTACTGACATCCTCTATTACTTTGTATAAAGTTGGCTTGGTAATATTAAACATATTGCATAAGTCTTTCACTGCTGTTTTTTTCTGCTGGTATAGATCATATATAGCCATCTTTTTGTTAATATCAAGTTTCGGTTTCCTACCACCCTTTTTCCCTCTTGCTCTTGCAGCTTCTAAACCTTCCTTTGTTCTTTGACTTATTAAATCTCTTTCAAATTGGCTGATTCCTGCCATGAAAGTGAACATTAACTTTCCTTGGGGAGTTGTAGTGTCTAACCAAATTTCTTTTAAGCTTTTAATGTTAGCACCTTTTTTTTCTATCTGATCCGCTAAGCTGAACAAATCCTTCGTACTTCTGCTCAACCGTGTAAGGTCTGTGATTAATATGACGTCACCTTTTCTTAATTTATCTAATAGCTTATTTAGCTCAGGCCTATCTGCTTTTGTACCAGTTACTTTTTCTTGAATTATTTCTTCTGCACCAGCAGCTTTTAGAGAATCCAATTGTCTATCTAAATTTTGCTCTTGAGTGCTCACTCTTGCATTATGTGACGCGTCACATAATATACGTTATGCGCTGTAATGACTTTTTGCGGTTAAATCGCCGCGAACGCTTGCAGCACAGACACTCTTTGTGAAAACAAAGCACATAATTTTTCTAGCTCTTGGTTAATACTGAGTTTATCATATATGCGTAATCCTGCCTAAACTCAACTGAAGGCGAGAAATGAGCGACTATCCGCAACTTTCTTGGCCGCGTTTCCGTTCAGTCCACCGAGGTCTACGCGAGAATTGGGCAAAGCGTGGTCACTAAAATGCTTACAGAGCGCGGGAAATCTGCTGCACAGCCCCACGAACCTGTTGAAAAAAACGAAAACGATAAGTATCCGAATTTTCTTAAACGAAGCAAGCGCAAATAATTATGTGCTGTGTCTTTACAAAGAATGCCGATGCTGCAGGCGTTCGCGGCGATTTAACCGCCAAAAGCTATTACAGCGCATAACTCGCATATCCAAATACCATAATCAAATGTCCTTTCAAAGAAATATGATTCATACTATAAATAGTAAAGTAAATGTTTAATTTTATCAACATATTTACTATGATTAATTTACTGAGTATATTTACCTTGAAAACAGCTTGTTTCCATTTGGTTAAAAAAAGCACCGAAAAGTAAATTAAACGGTCGTTTATTTTGCTTGTTAATCTACCAAATAAAACCACTTTAAGAGAAATAGCACTCATTGATTGAACATTGCCTTGGGTCTAAACTCTTAAAATTAGGTATATACTTCTTAGGATCAGCAATTTTAGCTTGATGTTCAGCTATTTCTTTTTCTATTGATTGTACACCTTTTTCAATTTCCTTTCCAGACTTATTAATATATATAAGAGAAAATGGAAATAAGCTATTTTCTAAGCTTTGCTCACTTTTTTATATATAAACTTTTAAATATAAATACCAGATTATACTAATACCCAAAATGTGTTAGAGTATGTAAATGTGATATCACATTCATTACAAAAAGCTTAGCAGCTAATAGGGGGGAATGTACAGGTAAAAAATCCGCCTTTATTTACGAGGTAGACGAAAACGGAATTAATAACTTCAATAAAGAGAAGAGGGTTGTTGATAGAGACGGAAATGTTAGCGAATACATGGACAAGAAAGTTTGAGCAACTTGAGGTTGTTATTAATGAAAATTAAATTAGCTTAGCTATTATAAGTTGGGAGAACATACGACAGGAACGTTTTATGTTTGTTTTTGATATCTCCATAAACTTACGAAATAATTAAATTAATATCATGTATGCCATGTCCAGAATACTGCCATATAGCAGTTAAAAGTATTCTGGGGTGTTTGCCGGTTGTAATGCCAGAGACTCAATAAAGAGTTTGGACATGATACAAAATATAAAAGCTGTCGACAAAAAATAATTGATCTTGAAATAAAAAATGGTGAGGTGGATAAAATGTTAAAAATAAAAAAATATTTACTAAGTATAATTGCATTTCTATTTATATTCACATATGCTATATCCGTTCAAGCAGCAAAGCATGAATACGATGGTATAAATAGACTTGTTGAAGTAAAATACGATTCGGGTCAAAAGGTTTCGTATACATATGATGCCGGAGGAAATATAAAATCATCATCAAGCACTGTGACCAATATTACAGGTATAACACTTGATTCCAGCCAGTATAATCTAAAAAAAGGAGAAGGACATAGAATTAATGTAAAAGCTACCTATGCTGATGGCACTTCTGGAAAGATCTCCAGTGGTTTGGTATTCAAGTCATTGAATCCAAATGTATTAGGGGTGGACCAGACTGGGTTATTATATGCACTATCAGAAGGACAAACTTCGATTCAAGTTAGTTACGGTAGTTGTTTGACATCTGCAAATATATCGGTAGTGCCGGGTCCTGTTGTAAACGGTATTGTAATGGATTCAACAGGCTATACTCTTAATTTAGGTGAGAGCCATAAAACTTCTGTACAATTTGTTTCCTCCGATGGTTCCATAGCTGATGTAACCGCGAAGTGTATTTTTGATTCATCCAATCCTGCTGTTATTAGCATTGATCCAATAGGGAAGGTTGCTGCTGATGTTTTTGGAGGAGAGGCTATTGTCAGTGCCTTTTATAACGGAAGTGTAGCTGTATGCAAGGTAACAGTAGCAGGTCCGGCAAATAATAAACCTTTATTGGTTTCATCGGGTATAAACTTTGAATATGCTACAGCATATACAGGGTTTAATACAAAAATAACAAAGGCGCAACTTCCTGCAGATGTTCAATCCTTTACAAAGATAAGCACTGCAGTATCGGATAAGCCTTTTAATGTGGCTCAGGCAGGCCTGCCTCAATCTATATTAAGAGTTCAACCATCAAGATATATCGACCCATCGTGCCCATATGTTGTATCAAATCCGGGAATGTGGTATGCGCTGGTGGTTTTGTTCGACAACAACAATAATCCCTTAGGCTATTTGGAAACTTCGTTATCAGTGCCTTCAGCAGCTGGTGCCGATGCTGCAAAGTATTATTTCGTGATTAACTCATCAAAAACATATGAGCTTTTTAATACATCAGCAGCAGCTATAAATATTGAAAATTCAAGTAACAGCAGCGATGTGAACAGCAGGTATGATTACTTTACAGTATCAAGCTTAAATCAATATGACTATTACAAAGACAAATATGGAAGTATAAGTTTAGATAACAGAAAAAGATTGGTTATAACGGCAACAAACAAAGATATAGTTTGTAAAATACCCCTTGTAAACAAAGGCAATATAATAGTTAAGGAACTTCCAGAAAAGTCAATTAAAAAGTTTACTCTTAAAGTCGGTAAAAGTTATGAGCTTGTTAATAAATATACAACCCAGGATTTAAGAATTTATAATGATAGCGGTTCGGGTACATCTTATGGCCAGTTTGATTATGTGAGATATTCGGACAAAGGAGAATATTATTGGGACTATTTAACAAGCGGACATATCAATATTTATAAAGCAGGAAGGACAATAATTACTGTATCAGGCACTAAAGATATCAACTGCTATTGTCCGACAGAACTTTTTGATAATTATATTGTAATGAAGGAAGTAAGTGAAGGCGCATTAAAAAAGATTACGCTTTCAGTAGGAAAGAGTTATGAATTTGTAAATTCCTCGAACGCGGATATAAACTTAACAAATAGCAGCGGGTACAGTTCAACCGAAGGCAAATATGATTATGTAAGGTATAATAGTTCTGGTAATTTTTCATGGGGCAAGGATACTAATGGTAGTATAGTTGTTTACAAAAACGGAAGAACTATCGTAACCATATCTGGAGCAAAAGATATTAACTGTTGGTACCCTAGAGATATTTATGAAAAAAATGCAAGTTATACTGAGATCGCTGGAGAGGCGCTCAAGAAGGTTGATCTATTAAAAGGAAAAAGCTATAAATTTACAAACAAATCTGAGACGCAGGTAATAAATATTACAAATAACAGCTCATATGGCGCAACTGATGGGAAATATGATTATGTTGCATACACCGATACGGGTAAGTTTCAGTGTAATAATACGGCTTATGGAGATATTCAGGTAGAGAAGAAAGGAAGGACTGTTATAACTGTATCAGGAGTTAAGGATATTAACTGTTGGTACCCTAGAGAAATCTTTGAAAAGAATATAAGTTATACTGAAGTTTCTGAAGAAGCACTTAAGAAAGTAAACCTTTCGATTGGAAAAAGTTACGAATTTATAAATAAATCGTCTTCAAGTCTAAATGTGCCAAACAGCAGTGGGTATGGCACAACCGACGGAAAGTTTGATTTTGTAAAGTATGATAATAATAATATTGTATCAGATTACAATCATGCTACTTGTAGTAGTATTGATGTGCTTAATGGAGGAAGAACCACGGTCACAATATCAGGTCAAAAGGATATAACATGTTGGTACCCAAGAGAATTATTTGATAGCAGTATAGATTATAGAGAAATAACTAACATTACTTTAACGAAATTCACACTCTTTTCAGGCAAGAGCTATATAATTGAAAATAAATATCCTACAGAATTAAGAATTCCTAATAACAGCGGATATGGAACAAGTTCGGGTAAGTATGATTACACAAGCTACGGTAGCTATTCATCTAGTTGGAAAAATACATATGGAAATATTTATGTTCAAATGAATGGTAGTACGGTAATTACTGTAATCAGCTCTACTGATATAGAATGTTGGTTTCCAACAGAACAATTTGCAACAGCACTTAGTATTAAGCCTTACATTGGGACACCTAAAAACATTAGTGCAACCGTTGAAGGTGATGCTGTTAAAATTTATTGGGAGGCAGCTTTAGGCGCTTCAGGTTATGATATACAAATTGATGGAAATACGACAGACTGTGCAGCAAACCTTTATTATGTACACAATAATTACACTTGTCAAAACATGACTCATACCTATAAGATAAGAGCTAAATATGACACAACTTTAGGTAATTGGTCTGATGCACTGACAGTAAAGTATATTATGTACGGAGATACTAATCAAGACAATCAAATAACATCAGAAGATTATGATTTAATTTACAAATACCTAAATGATGGTAGAGAGTTATCAAATGATCAGCTTACTGCTTCTGATGTTGACGGAAATGGGAATGTTAACTTAGATGACTGTACATTGGTTGACCAATATCTAAAAGGGAATATCAATCAGTCTCAGGTAGGTAAGGT
>JAEZOA010000130.1 GCA_023441625.1 Bacillota bacterium | reverse complement strand
GCAATGATCTGTTCATGGGCTTCCACTGTGGTAATACGCCTTTGTGCTGTATGAAATATGCTGCTATGAATTACCAAAGAATTATGCACCGTCTTTTAGAGCCAAATAATGAACCTGATATCACTAGGGGGACGCTAGAAGGAGCTATTAAGCCAGGAGATATTACTCTGTTTAGGCTTCAGAGTACTGCTCGAGCAGTACTTAAAAGTTATATAGCAGAAGGTGAGATTATTGATGTTGATCCAAAGTCTTTCGGTGGAATAGGTGTTTTTGCAATTAAGGAGATGGCAAGATTCTATAGATACGTGCTTATTTCAAAGAACTATCCACACCATGCGGGGGTGGCTTTCAAACACATAGGGAAAGTATTGTTTGCTGCTATGAAAATAATGGGAGTTGAAGATGTAGCGTTCAATCAGCCTGCAGAAATAATGTATAAAGATGAAAATCCGTTCAAATAAACCTAGTAAGATAAATTGATTTGCAAACACTATTATACAAACAAATTATCAAAAGTCTTAATAAAAGTTTATCATTGAATATCTGATATTGATGATTTGTTAAGAAAAAAATTAAAACTTTAAAAACTCAACTAAAAAGTTGGGTTTTTTATTTTTTTGTAATAATAGTTTTTTTGGGGACATATATTTAATATTGAAAAAGACAATATACATAGTCCCAAATGGGCATGTAACAATATAGGGGAGGGTTCTAGGGTGGAAAAAATCAACATATACCAGCAAATTGCTGAAAGAACTCAAGGGGATATTTATATAGGTATAGTGGGACCTGTGAGAACTGGAAAATCAACTTTTATAAAAAGATTTATGGATTTGTTGGTTATTCCTAATATAGAGAACACATATCAGAAGGAACGGGCTATAGATGAGCTACCACAAAGTGCGTCTGGAAGAACAATTATGACCACTGAACCTAAATTCATCCCTAATGAAGCAGTTGAGATTGCAATTGATCAAAATGTAATGCTAAATGTAAGAATGATTGATTGTGTTGGGTACATGGTCAGAGGTGCTATGGGGCACTTGGAAAATAATGCTCCAAGAATGGTTTCTACACCATGGTATGATTACCAGATTCCATTTGAAGATGCAGCTGAAATTGGAACTAAAAAGGTAATAAATGAGCATTCCACTATCGGTGTAGTAATTACTACAGATGGAAGTATTTCAGACATTGATAGAATGGACTATGTGGATGCTGAAAAGAGGGTAATATCAGAACTCAAGGCCATAAATAAGCCATTTGTAGTTATTATTAACTCAACGAGGCCAAGAGATGCGGATACTTTGAAGCTGCGCGATGAACTGGAGCAAATGTACGGGACTACAGTTCTGACGATGGATTGCCTACAAATGCGAATTGACGATGTAGACTCAATTATGGAGAGAATACTATATGAGTTCCCAGTTTCTGAGATAGGCATTAATATTCCTAAATGGGTAGAAACTTTAAGTGATTCTCATTGGCTGAAAAGCGATATGATTGATGCAATAAGAGATACCTTTAAGTCTGCCAACAAAATTAGAGAAATAAAAGCAGCAATGCCAGCCTTTGAAAATTATGAATTTATTAAGAGAGCTTCAATTGAAAAGGTGAGTCTGGGCGAAGGGGCTATATTAGTTGATATAAGTGCTGTTGACGGTTTATTATATAAGATTCTTAGTGAAGAATCTGGTATGACAATCGAGGGTGAGCACAGACTGATTAGCATAATTAAAGATTTGGCTAGAATTAAAAAAGAGTATGATAGAGTAGAGTATGCTCTTCATGAGGTGAGAGTTAAGGGCTATGGAATGGTTTCTCCACAAATGGAGGAGATGACATTAGAAGAGCCTGAAATTATGAAGCAGGGTAACAAATATGGGGTTAAATTACGTGCAAGTGCACCTTCAATACATATGATTCGTGCTGATATAGAAACTGAAATAGCACCAATGGTAGGAACAGAGAAACAATCAGAAGAACTTGTAACATATTTATTAAGGGAATTTGAAAATGATACTGCTAAGCTTTGGGAATCAAATATCTTTGGTAAATCACTGCATGAGTTAGTACAAGAGGGCTTGCAGAACAAATTGTTTAGAATGCCTGAGGATGCACAGGTGAAACTGCAAGAAACCTTGCAAAAAATTATAAATGAGGGTAGCGGTGGTTTGATTTGTATAATTCTGTAGTTATAGATTGGATGATAAATCATCACGAATAGTTACTTTGTTGATAAAAACGGTACGCCTCTGTCGTAACGAAAGAGTAAAGAAAATTGAAAATACCGATTATGTTACTGTATCGAAAGAATCATTTACAATAAGTCCAACAAAGTAACACTATGCCTTCTTGTTGGAAAAACATAGTGTTACAAGAATAGTTTAAGTTTAACAATTAAAAAACACAGGAAGGATCACTTGATGCATCGCTCCTGTGTTTTTTAGTAATAATATTAAATTAATTAAAACCGATATTGTTCTGATTAGTAATAGACCTTTTTAGAGGTTTGTAAAGAATACATATCAATACAGCTGATATTATAAACTCCGGCAACATAAATCCACCATTATATAACAGTGAATAAAGATATATATTCATGCCCTCAGGAGCATAGGTGTACCACAAAATAACTCCTGAAATAAAGTGAGAGATAAATCTTCCAACCATAGCTATAGAAATACTTCCTATAATTGTGTATATATTTTTTCTGAATAAACCGGCAAAGCCAAGACATCCGAATGCCAAAATATAATCAAGAAAAATACCAAGTGGGTGAAATGAATACTTTGGTCCCAAAACGAATTGAAGAACCCCGTATATCAGACCCACCAATACACCCGGCCTGCTCCCCCATCTGACTGAAAAAATAATAATTGGAAGCATACTTCCTAAAGTAACTGAACCTCCGTATGGAGGCTCAAAAAGCTTTACGTAGCTTAATATTTGAGCAAGGGCAATCATGAGCCCTGCCTCTACTAACATTCTGGTAGACATTCTTTTCATAATAACCTCCGTTAGCCGCTATTACGGCAAAAAAATACAATAAAAAAAGTCATACCTGTATGGAAATATGCAGCATGACAAAAAAATACACATTCCTACGCTGGCATTACCCAGATCAGGTATAAGGGTTTTAAGTAAAACATACTTATCTCAGCCGGATTATTTTCCAGCGCCCCTGATATTATTCAATTTTTAACAGATAAAATTTTATCCAAAATGATTATAGCAGATAGTTAAATAAATATCAATAAGAGAATTAATCGAACAAATGTTTGCAATTTCTTTCCATTTGATATAATATATTAACGAGCTATAATGTATAGTGAACTTAAAATAGATTTACCCTAATTATAGCCATAAATTTATATTTTTACATTAGAAAAGGTGTTTATATGATTAGAAATAATATTTTTATAAAGGGTGCTCGTGAGCATAACCTTAAAAATGTCGATGTTGAAATACCTAGAGACAAGTTTGTTGTAATTACAGGCCTAAGTGGTTCAGGAAAGTCGTCCTTGGCATTTGATACTATTTATGCAGAAGGACAGAGACGATATGTTGAGTCTTTGTCTTCATATGCCAGACAGTTTTTAGGACAAATGGAAAAACCAGATATTGATTATATTGATGGATTATCCCCCGCAATAGCTATTGACCAGAAAACTACTAGCAGAAATCCTCGTTCGACTGTTGGAACAGTAACGGAAATACATGATTACCTTAGACTACTGTATGCAAGAATAGGTATACCTCATTGTCCTAAATGTGGTAAAGAAATTTCCCAACAAACTGTAGATCAGATGGTGGACCAGATTCTTGCTTTTGAGGAGAATACAAGAATACAGCTATTAGCACCGGTGGTACGTGGACGTAAGGGTGAATTTCATAAATTGATAGATGATGTTAAAAAGGGCGGTTTTGTTAGAATAAAAGTTGACGGACAGGTTATGGATGTTAACGATGAGATTACACTTGATAAAAATAAAAAGCACAATATTGAGATCGTTGTAGATAGACTCATTATTCGTAAAGACATTCAAAAGAGGTTATCAGATTCACTTGAGACTGTTTTACATTTAAGTGGAGGGGTAGCAATTGTAGATGTTATAGGAAAGGAGGAAATATTATTTAGCCAAAATTTTGCTTGTGGTGATTGTGGTATAAGCATTGAGGAACTCACTCCGAGAATGTTTTCCTTTAATAATCCTTTTGGAGCTTGCCCAACATGTACTGGGCTTGGAAGTCTACTCAAGGTTGATCCAGACTTAGTTATCCCGAATAGATCATTATCGTTGACTGAGGGGGCGATAGTAGCTACTGGATGGAATATTGAAAGTGAAGATGCTTATACTAGGATGATATTTAATGCTCTTGCAAAGCATTATAAATTTAAGCTAGATACTCCCATTAATAAGCTTCCAGCTGAAATTCTTGATATTATTTTGAATGGAACAAAGGGAGAGAAAGTCAAGGTAGAGTATGAGCGGGAATATGGCAGTGGTTCGTATATGGCTGCTTTTGAAGGCGTAATAAATGTTACGGAGAGACGCTACAAAGAGACCCAGTCTGAAAGCATGAAGCAGCATTATGAGCAATTTATGAGTAATAACCCTTGTCCGGATTGTAATGGAGCAAGGCTTAAACCAGAAAGCCTTGCAGTTACTGTTGGACAAAAAAACATATATGAATTATCTATAATGTCTATAGCAGATACAAGGGATTTCTTTCTAAATGTAGATTTAAGTGATAGACATAGATTTATTGCAAGTCAGATACTTAAAGAGATTAATGCCAGAATAGGATTCCTTGTTGATGTAGGATTAGATTATCTTACATTATCCAGAATGGCTGGAACACTTTCGGGAGGAGAAGCACAGAGAATTAGATTAGCCACACAAATCGGTTCTGGTTTAATGGGAGTGCTATATATTCTTGATGAACCCAGTATTGGACTGCATCAGAGAGATAATGATAAACTGCTTAGCACGCTAACAAAGCTGAAAGATTTAGGAAATACATTGATTGTTGTTGAGCATGATGAGGAAACTATGTTTGCTGCCGACCATATTATTGATATGGGTCCTGGTGCTGGTATACATGGTGGCTATGTTATAGCTGAGGGACCAATTGACAGTATACTAAAATGTGAGGAATCTCTTACGGGTCAATATCTTAGCGGAAAAAAACAAGTTTCCATTCCCCAAATTAGAAGACAGGTAAATGGAAAGTGGTTGGAGATTGTAGGTGCTAGGGAGAACAACTTAAAGAATATAAATGCTAAGATTCCATTGGGAGTTCTTACTGCCATTACTGGTGTATCGGGATCAGGAAAGAGCTCTTTAATAAATGAGATTTTGCATAAAAGTCTGGCTAGTAAGTTAAATAGAGCAAAGACCAGACCGGGAGCTCATGATACTATAAATGGCATAAATCATTTAGACAAAGTAATTTATATTGACCAATCCCCAATAGGTAGAACACCACGATCAAATCCGGCAACCTACACCGGAGTATATGACATGATCAGGGAAATTTATGCTTCTACAACTGAAGCTAAAATGAAGGGTTACAAGTCTGGTAGATTTAGTTTTAATGTTAGAGGCGGAAGATGTGAAGCTTGTAGTGGGGATGGTATTATAAAGATTGAAATGCATTTTCTACCCGATATATATGTTCCTTGCGAGGTTTGTAAAGGTAAAAGGTATAACAGAGAGACCTTAGAAGTAAAATATAAAGGTAAGAGTATAGCTGATGTTTTAGATATGACTATTGAGGATGCAGTGGAGTTCTTTAAAAATATACCTAAAATTCATAGAAAGCTACAAACCTTGTTTGATGTTGGACTTGGATATGTAAAGGTTGGACAATCATCTGATACACTCTCTGGTGGTGAAGCACAAAGAGTGAAGCTTGCAACTGAACTCTCTAAGAGAAGTACAGGTAAAACACTCTATATATTAGATGAACCTACCACAGGATTGCATGTTGCTGATGTACACAGGTTAATAGATATTCTTCAGAGGCTTGTTGATGCTGGAAACTCAATGGTAATAATAGAACACAATCTTGATGTAATAAAAACAGCTGATTATATATTAGACTTAGGGCCAGAGGGTGGCAACAATGGTGGTAACATTGTTGCCGAGGGAACACCTGAGGAAGTGGCTGAGGTAGAAGAATCTTATACAGGACAATATTTAAAAAAATTATTAAAAAATAAGCCTGTAATCCCTAAAACAGTACGTAAACCGAAAAAATAATTATCTGTTATAGAACATTTTAATAGCTTTATTTGAATTGTTAATTCTATGTTAAGTCATTGTAAAAGAAATAACTATATTATATTATATTTAAGTAAATTTGTTATATTTTAGCGAAAGAGGGTTTTACTAAATGTTTAGAACTACGTCAAAGGAAGAGAGATTTTTTGATTACTTTATTGAAACAAGTGAGATTATTTGCAAGGCTGCAGCTCTTTTAGATGACTTAACGAACAATTATGTTAATGTTCATGAGAAAATAAAAAGTATTGAAGATGCTGAGCATGCTTGTGACAGCATGGTACACAAGATTCTTAACGAATTAAACAAGTCATTTATCACTCCTATTGATAGAGAGGATATTCTCACAATTGCAAGAGTGCTCGATAACATTACAGATGATATTGAAGCCGCAGCTCAAAGATTTACTATGTATAATGTAAAACAAGTTAGGCCTGATGCAATCACTCTATCTAAATTAATAGTAACTGCAACAAATGAACTAAAAAATGTAATGTTAGAATTTAAAAATATGAAAAACAGTAAAACACTTGAAAGTAAAATAATTGAAGTAAATAATGTTGAAGATGAAGCTGACACTGCATTTAGAGATGCAATGGCAAATTTATTCTTGACTGAACAAGATGCTCTGGAAGTAATAAAATGGAAAGAAATAATTGAATTGTTTGAGAATACAATTGATGCTTGTGAGGATGTTGCAAATATAGTCGAAGGGGTTGTTATGAAGCATGCTTAGTGTTACCTTGGTAATGGTTGTTGTACTAGCATTGGCATTTGACTTTATTAATGGTTTTCACGATACCGCAAATTCCATTGCTACGTCGGTTTCAACCAGAGTATTGTCACCTAAAAAGGCTATATTTATGTCAGCGTCTCTAAATTTACTTGGAGCATTAATGAGCAGCAAGGTTGCTAGTACCATAGCAAATGGTCTGGTAGACAATACAATGATTAAGGTAGAATATGTAATAATAGCTACCTTGATTTCATCAATTGTATGGGACTTAATAACTTGGTATATTGCAATTCCAAGCAGTTCCTCTCATGCTCTTATTGGAGCACTTATTGGCTCATCAATTGCATATTCCGGAGGATTTAGTATTGTAAAGTGGGAGGGTGTACTTAATAAAGTAATAATACCACTGTTTTCATCTCCGGTTCTTGGGTTTGCCATGGGCTTCATATTTATGAAGCTGTTATTTAAATTGCTTCGTCCATACTCACAAAGATTTGTTAATAAATGGTTTTCAAAGCTTCAAATTGTTTCAGCAGCATTTATGGCATACTCCCATGGTAAGAATGATGCTCAGAAATCGATGGGTATTATTACATTAGCATTAATTGGTGCCAATCTCAATGGTGGACATAATGAAGTACAGACATGGGTTATGGTTGCATGTGCTGTTTCAATGGCATTGGGAACCTCGCTTGGAGGATGGAAGATTATTAAAACAATTGGTGTTAATATGATAAAGCTTCAACCAATTGGAGGGTTTGCTGCCGAAACAGGTGCTGCAATAGTTATTGAAACCATGTCAGCAATTGGTGCTCCTGTTAGTACCACTCAAGTTATTTCTACTTCTATAATGGGTGTTGGTGCGTCAAAAAGAATATCGGCTGTTAGGTGGGCACTATGCAGAAATATAGTTTGGGCATGGATATTTACTATTCCTGTAACAGCACTTTTAGGAGCTTTTATTACTACGGTATTTAAAATTATCCTGTAGAAGTAATATCTTAGTTTTGAAGCGATTATTTATTCCTTCAAAACCATAGTTATCACTAAATATTGTTTGTAACAGATTGTTTACAAATTATTAATAGAAAAACCTAGATTACAGTCGTATAGATTAGCATTGCAGACTATAGTCCAGGTTTTTTTATTTAAATTATTTTAAATAACTAAAATATCTTTAAAACAAATAAAATCAATCTAAATCCGTTAGACCTAACTTTTTTCTTGTGTTATACTAATAAGCAATTGGAAGTATTTAAATAGGCGTAAATTAATACCATTTTGATTGATTAATATTTGATTAATAGACATTATTGGAAATAATATAGTATATATATTGATACAAAATGTTAAAGATTTTTTAGTGGCCACATGGTAGGCTTATGGAGGGCAATATGATAAAGTGTACAGTTTGTAATAAAAATATAGCTGTAGTTTTTGTAACAAAAATTATTGAGGGTAAACAGATTCAAGAAGGACTTTGTGTAAGCTGTGCAAAAAAGCAGAACTTACAACCAATTGATCAATTGCTTTCTCAAACAGGGATGACAGAGGAAGAGCTTGATAATATAAGCAAACAGGTTGGTGATATGCTTGAGGATATTGATGGTTCTGAAATTATGGAGGCATTTCAAGAAGATCCGGGAAATATTAATCAATCAAATCCTTTTTTTGGTATGCTAAATAAGGCTTTTCCAAAAATTAATAGTGTAGATGCTAGTAATTTAAATAATGATAAGCCATCAATTAATGGTGAAGCTCTTGATGACCAAGAGGAGAAGGATAGTAAGAATTATACAAAAACTAAGCTTCAAGAAAAGAAAAGCAATAAGAAGAAAAAGTATCTTGATATGTATGGAACTAATCTTATTGATAAAGCGAAGGATGGTGGAATTGATAAGGTTATCGGACGTAATAAGGAAATTGACAGAGTTGTACAAATATTAAATAGAAGAACCAAAAATAATCCAGTCCTCATTGGTGAGCCTGGAGTGGGTAAAACAGCTATAGCAGAAGGTTTAGCTGTGAGAATTGCAGACAGAGAAGTGCCAGTTAAGCTCTATAATGCAGAGGTCTATTTACTTGATATGACAAGTGTAGTTGCAGGGACGCAGTTTAGAGGACAGTTTGAAAGCAGAATGAAAGGTATTATTGATGAGGCAAAATCCTTTGGCAATATTATTCTTGTTATAGATGAACTTCATAATATAATGGGTGCAGGAGAAGCTGAAGGTGCAATGAATGCAGCAAATATTCTTAAACCGGCCTTGTCAAGAGGTGAGATTCAAGTAATTGGTGCAACTACCTTAAATGAATATAGGAAAAACATTGAAAAGGACTCTGCCCTAGAGAGAAGGTTTCAGCCTGTAATTGTCGATGAGCCATCTATTGAGGAATCGGTAGAGATTCTTATGGGAATTAAAAATTATTATGAAGAATATCATCGTGTTAAAATAAGCGAAGAGATAATAAGAACAGCTGTTAATTACTCTGAGAGATATATAACAGATAGATTCTTACCTGATAAGGCAATCGATGTAATAGATGAGGCTGGATCAAGAGCTAATTTGAGGAATGTTAAATTAGCTGAATTGCAGACGTATAAAGAGGAACTTATAAAAGTTCAAGAGGAAAAGGATACAGCAATATCAGCAGATTCAATTGAGGATTATCAGAAAGCAGCTGATTTGAAAGTACATGAATGTAAGTTAATAAGTATGATTAAAGACATTGAGGATACGAATAAAGATGTTGCTTTAACTATTGATGATATTGCTAGTGTTATTGAGGCGTGGACTAAAATACCAATTCAGAGGCTTAGTGAAGCTGAATCTGAGAAGCTTATTAACCTAGAGGCTAGAATTCACAAGCGTGTTATAGGTCAGACAAAAGCAGTAGAAGGTGTTGCCAGAGCTATAAGACGAAGTAGATCTGGTTTTAAGAAAAAGAAGAAGCCAGCCTCCTTTATATTTGTTGGACCTACTGGTGTTGGAAAAACTGAATTGGTTAGAGCTTTAGCTATTGAATTGTTTGAGACTGAAGAGTCATTAATACGACTTGATATGTCAGAATACATGGAGAAACACACTGTTTCTAAGTTAATTGGTTCCCCTCCAGGATATGTTGGGTATGATGATGCAGGACAGTTAACTGAAAAAGTAAGAAGAAAACCTTATTCTGTTATACTAATGGATGAAATAGAAAAAGCGCATCCAGATGTGTTTAATATGTTGCTGCAGATTCTAGAGGACGGAAGATTAACTGATAGTCATGGCAGAACTGTAAGCTTTGAAAATACTGTTATTATTATGACGTCTAATGCTGGAACAAATCTTAAATCTAGTGGTATAGGATTTTCAAATAATTCATATCAGGCTCTAGAGAGCAGAGTAAAGGATGTAATAAAAGAAACTTTTAGACCTGAGTTCTTAAATAGAATTGATGAAACTATAGTATTTACTGAGCTTGGTACAGATGAACTCAAGCAAATCATAGATTTAATGTTAGAAGAAGTTTATGATGAAGCTAAAGACAAGGATATTAAATTAAACGTATCTGATAAGGTAAAGGAACTAATCCTTGAGAAGGGGTACGATGTTAAATATGGAGCTAGACCATTAAGACGAGCTATCCAAAGTTACATTGAAGATAGACTGTCAGAAGAGTATTTAAAAGGTACAATTAAGGAAGGCTCCTTAATTGGTATTGACCTAGATGAAAATAGAGAGGTTAAACTTTCCATAATTTAACGGATAACATATATATATAAAGCCACAATAAAATGATATTTTATTGTGGCTTTTATGTGCGCCCAGCATGGGCGCTTTCCCGTCGGTGAAAGTCCGATACGGGGGTTGATAGTGCCAACCGTTAGCCAATAGCAAGGGTGTCCTCGGCGACGAGGAATCCGAAGGA
>JAEZOA010000012.1 GCA_023441625.1 Bacillota bacterium | reverse complement strand
ACTTGAGAAAGCAGGGCTAATTTCTCTACTGGATACGTACATGAAAATATGTTAATTCTATTGAACCGCCGTGTACCGAACGGTACGCACGGTGGTGTGAGAGGTCGGGGAAAATTTATTCAATTTTCCCTCCTACTCGATTAACATAAGCAATGTTGGCTTTGACTTGCGTTGTTTTATATAACTTAATTAGTCAAAGAAATGTAATTTGAATATTTGGCAATAATTATATATAATAATATAGTTCAAAAAATCTAAAAATTAATTACTTTTAGATTGCTCTATTATTAAATACTATTGAGGTGATGTAACTATGGGAAATCAGAATATCGATAACAATGAAGAAAACTTCAATGAAGAAAACTTCAATGAAGAAAATCTAAATGAAGAAAAGGTAATTGTTGATACTAATATATTTTCCGAAATTAATAATAACGAAAGTAATTATTCTGTCGATGTTAATGAAGATAATACCGAAAACAAAGTAGCTAAAAAAAGCAAAAAGAAAAATTCTGTAATAAGGGAAGTTTTCGAATGGATAATGGTTATTGTAGCTGCACTTTTAATATCAATGCTAATAAAGGCTTTTTTATTCTCAACATATCAGGTTAACATGGTTTCTATGGAAAATACACTATTTGAAGGACATAATGTTATTGTATATAAAACAGGTTATTTTTTCAATGAGCCAAAGCATGGAGATATAATAGTGTTTATGCACGAAGAAGGTAAGTTCAAGAGTTTATTTAAGTATTTACCTATTAGAAACCCTGGTGAAGTGGACTATATAAAGAGAGTAATAGGTTTACCTGGTGATCAAATTGATATACGAGAAGATGGCTATGTATATCTTAAAGAAAAGGGAGCTAGCGATTTCATAAAGTTAGATGAACCATATGCAAATGGCCTAACAGATTCAAAAGGTATGAAGCTTCCTTATACAGTACCTGAGGGTATGTTATTTGCTATGGGTGATAACAGGGAGCGGAGTATGGATTCAAGAGATATAGGACCGATAGATATTGATGCAGTTATTGGTAAAGCAGTGCTCAGAATTTGGCCCTTTACTGAATTTGGTGGATTAGAATAATACAGAGGAGGAGTGTATAGATGTATCTTTTATAAGTACATCATACAATAATTTATGAATATTCAATGGTTTCCGGGGCATATGGCAAAGACAAGGAGACTTATTACTGAGAACTTAAAGCTTGTGGATGTTATAATAGAGCTTCTTGATGCAAGAATACCATTTAGCAGCAGAAATCCAGAAATTAATTCTTTGATTAATAATAAGCCAAGACTTGTAGCCTTTAATAAATCTGATTTAGCAGATGAGCAGATTTCTAGACAATGGATTGAATGGTATGCACAGCAAGGAATTAAGTGTATCTTAATTAATTCTATAAATGGCAAGGGACTTAATGATATTAAAACCAGAGCAAGGGATTTAATGAGTGAGAAGATTGAAAGAGATAAGGCTAAAGGTAAGATATTTACTCCTGTAAGAACTATGGTTGTAGGTATTCCGAATGTTGGTAAATCCTCGTTTATTAATAAAATTGTTGGTAAAGCCTCAGCTGCAACAGGAGATAGACCTGGAGTTACGAGGGGAAAGCAGTGGATAAGGATAAATTCTGATATTGAGCTTTTAGATACACCTGGTATATTATGGCCTAAATTTGAAGACCAAGAAGTTGGAATGAATCTTGCTTTTACAGGTGCCATCAAGGATGATATTATGGATATAAGCGAAGTGGCAATGGAGTTACTCTTTAGGCTCTCTAAAATATATCCTGATGAATTATGTGCAAGATTTAAGCTTAATCCAGATATTTTAGAAAATATAGAACCGCTTGAGCTATTAGAAACTGTTGGATTGAAAAGAGGCTGCATTGTTTCTAAAGGACAAATAGATTATTCTAGAATATCTGCAATAGTTTTAGATGAATTTAGAGGCGGTAAAATTGGAAAAATAACACTCGAAAGACCAAATGACAGGGTTAGCAACGTTTAAAATTCAAATAAAGTGAATAAAGCCGGCGTAAGCCGGCTTTTGGTATATAGCTATTTTTTCTTTTTAAAAGTGTCTACCTGTTTCTGCATTTCAGTTAATACCTTTTGCAATCCTGCATTTTTCAGTTCTTTGTTCATTTTAGGCAAAGTTACCGAAGGATTGGTCTTTCCGATACATAAGTCGTTATAATATTTATTAGTTATACTTTCAAGCTTGAGTACTTGTTTATCAACAGGTTTTGAATTAAATGTAAATCCTAATAGGGGGGAAGGTACTGCATTATCTATATTCTTTTTTATTTTAGTCCACATGCTTGAATCTTGATTTGGATATAAATATGCGAGAGACATATTACCAAACACCCAGGATGTACCTGGATTATAATATTCACTGTCTGGATATAAAGACGATTGAGTATTCTGATTAATTTTTTCATAATGAATACCTTCAATACCAAAGTTAATTAAATTTGATAGCTTCTCATCAGTATTCATAAGCTCTAAAAACATCAATGCAAGCTCAGGATTTTTTGAGCTAGATGATATTGCCTGCATAGCGCCGGTTATATTATTTGTTTCTAATGACGGTTTAGTTAGAGCTATATGAATCACATCTGAACCATAGTAATGCTTCGAATATTCCTGATCCTGAGTTGGATACAAGTTTGAGTACATAGCAAAAATCTTTGATTTATTTTTTTCGAAATAATTAGAATCAGCAACAGTAGATTTATTTATATATCCACTTTTATACCATTTATTTATTAAATTGAACAGCGATTTGGCTTCTGAACTCTCAAAATCATTGATAACCTTAGTGCTTTTTCCATCTTTTTTTACTGCACCAGGAATTTTGCTATCAATAACTTTCTCATAGTTTAGAGTTTTATAAATACTATCAGTACCATAGTAATCAAATGGATAAAAACCTAACATTTTAGGTTCTTTTGCTTTTATAATTTTTAAGGTAGCTTCTAAATCCTCTAGTTTTTTGATTTTTGAGGTATCAACCTTGTATTTTTGTACTAGGCTTTTACTAAGAACAATACCACTAGTCTTAGCAAAAGTAGAATTATAGGTTGGAATTGCATAAATTTTGCCGTTTATTTCAGCACCTTTAAGAATATTTTTACCTAGTAAAGCTTTTGTTTTTGGGGCATATGTGTCCAGCATATGAGTAATATCAACAAAAGCTCCCATTTCTGAATATTCCTTATAATTCATTGCCCAATTAGCTGTAAAGGTAATATCAAAATTTTCGCCTGCAGCAACCTTTGCCAACATAAAGTTTTCAAAATCACTTCCCCATGTACGGGTTTTCAAGTTTAAGGTTACATTAATTTTATCTTTTAAATACTCATTAACTGCTTCTTCAACTAGGTCAGTATCAGCTTGCTGACAATTACCCGGTACATACCAGGTTAATTCCACCGGTTCTGATGTATCAAGTTTTGAAGCGGCATTAGCTATAGGTTGTATAGGTAAACTCAAAGAAAATAATGAAATAGTAAGTATTATAGCCAGTGATAACTTTATCGCAGTCATTATAAAATGTTTCTTCATACAAACAAATCTCCTTATTAAGTTAATTTTAATAATTATACCATAATTATACACTTTACAATATTTATATGTGATATGGATATAATAGAATTTATTGAAAAATTATAGTATTTTATGGTATAATCTGTCTAAGTTTTATGAAGTGTTAACACTTATGAATAGCAGAAATTAATCAAATGGAGGATTTAAAAATGGCTTTTTGTAGAAATTGTGGTACTAAATTAGGCGATAGTAATCTATTTTGCCAAATTTGTGGCACGAAAGTTAATAACATAGTAGAAAGTAACATTGAGGAGAATGCGGCACAGGTTAATCAGCAAACAGCACAAGTAGTACAAGCTACTCAAACAGAGCAAGCTGCACAAGTTGAGCAACCAGTAGCTACAGAACAGTTAACGCAGGTGGCCCAAACAAATCCAGTAGAGCAACCAACACAAGCGGAACAAACAGCCCCAGAAAAACAAGCTCCAAGCTATAAAAAGCCAGTGCTTAGTAAAGCTATGAAAATAATTATTGGTATTGTAGCAGGTCTTTTTATACTCTGCATTGCAGCTTATCAAATTGGTGCTTCAATTACTGATAAGGACAAGCTTATAGATGAATTTAATACTGCTTTAAAAAATGGAGATTCAAAGCAATTAGTAAGTATGCTTAAATCTACTAATGAAAAGCTAGAAATTAATGAAGAGAATGTAAATGCACTTCTTACATATCTTAAAAAAGATCCTACTTATATTGATGACTTAATAAATTCAATTAAAGTACAAGGCCAAAATATTGATGAAAACATTTTAACAAATTTTAAAGATACAATTACATTAAAAAAGGCGGGAAAGAAATTTTTAATTTATGATAACTATGTATTTGAAGTATTACCCTTTTATATAGAAGTTTCTACTAATGTTAAAGATGCAGAAATATATGTAGGCGATACTAAAGCATGCGTTTCTGATAGTGATAACTTTTCAAAAAAAATAGGACCATTTTTCCCTGGAACCCATAAAGTTAAAGCTGTTTATAAGGGTAAATATACAAATATAGAAAATTCAGAAGAAATTCAGGGTTACTCTAGTGATAATTTTTATACTGAAATGCAATTTGTTTACTTGGATATAGCTGCTAAATATGTTCAAATCGAATGCAATGAAATTTCTGAAGAGTATTCTTGGGGTAATAGGGATTCTGATGCTAAAGTATTTGTAAATGGCAAGGATACCGGAATGACTGTAAAACAAATAAATGATAGTGATAATGGTTATGGCTTAGGGCCAGTTGATAACAATGTAAAAGTTTATTTAGAAAAAAAATATCCATGGGGAACTGTGAAAAGCAAGGAAGTAAATGTAAATATTGATGATTACTCTTTAACTCTTGATATTGAAGCCTTAAATGAGGACGTTAAAAAGTCAATAATGTCAGCAGTATCAACCTATGAGACGTCATCAATGGAGGCACTGAATACTGGAGATCTGACAAAGTGCACAAACGTTAGTCAGGAATTGTTAGATGATATGCAAGAAGCTATAGATGCCCTTAAAGAAAACAATGCTACATTTAGTGGTAAAATTACTAAGACAGAATTTGATATGGATTCATTTAGAATAGAAAAAGAAGCAGATGGATATAGTGTATATGTTAAAGCTCGTTGTATTCGTGATTTATCTATTTCC
>JAEZOA010000169.1 GCA_023441625.1 Bacillota bacterium | reverse complement strand
TCGCCCACACAGATGGCGGAGTGCCCAATTTGATAATTGATGTGCCAGAACTTACAGAATACTATTTTGGAAGTATGGTATATTTCTTTGAAAAGGCATGTGGAATAAGTGGCTACTTACTTGCTGTAAATCCATTTGACCAACCTGGAGTAGAGAGCTATAAGAAAAATATGTTTGCTCTTCTTGGAAAACCAGGTTATGAAGAGCAGAAGAGTGAGCTTGAAGCAAGATTAAAAAAATAAATTAGATGATGTAAATAGATTTTTTTGAAAAGGCCGACTAAATGGACTGTACCCTATAATTAAGCAGCTAAATAATATTAGCTATATTAGGGGAGGTATAAAGTCGGCTTTTTTAACTGCCTATCTTTAAACATGTTTTATAACGATGGAGGTATAATTCTAAGCCTTCACAATTCATAATATGAAGTATATAATGAAAGCAGCTAAGTTAATAAATACTTTGAGAGGGTAGCAATGAATAAGAATATTAAAACTAAAATAAAAGATAATACTCGTAGCAAAGATTCAGAACTTTCGCAATACTCTATTGCTTATTCAGCTAAGAATATGGATAATTCTCAAGTGAGTTATGAAATAATATCAACATTAAAAGGAACAGATAATATTATTGCTGAAGTAGATAGTTCATTTCTTAATTTAACTGAGAAGTATGGCAAGGAACTTGCCACAAAGTTAATTACAGGCTTTAGTGAAATAGGAGTGGAATATAAAAACAAAAGTAAAACAATAACTTCTAAAAAATCTATATTCTCAATTTCAGCGCAAGGCAAAAAGATAGAAGGTTTTGAAATAATTGCATTTTTACCTCACGAAGCTTGGTGTGACTCAAGACTCAGGGAAATACTTCCTGATATTGGAGTTAAATATTATATACTAAAATCTGACTGCCAAATTAGTTTGGCGGAGTTTTTTAGCTTAGAACCAGACAAGAGATCTGAACTATGTAAATTAGAGATTTTTGACTATACATCATTAAATAGTATGGGAATAAATACTTCTGTTTATAACAAGGAGGATATTATTGAGCTTTTAAATTCGTGATATTTATGGAAAAATTTGTTTTATTTTGCTTATTTTACTTTTATGATTGACTCATTCGGTAAAAACTGATATCTTTATCGTATAATTATTGGAGGATTTTGTTTAGCATGGACTACAACGAGGCTATTGAATACATACATGGTACACTTAAATTCGGGAGTAAGCTTGGATTAGAAAGTATTACTAAACTATTAGAGTTTATGGGGAATCCCCATAAGAAATTAAAATATGTTCATGTTGCAGGTACAAATGGAAAGGGTTCAACTACTGCTTTTATAAGTAATATACTAATTAACTCGGGATATAAAACTGGAATGTTCACTTCTCCGTATATACAGAGATTTACTGAAAGAATTAAGATAGACAATAAGGAAATTGATTCTTTAGAACTAACTGAAATTATTGAATTTGTTAAATCAAAAATTGATTTGATGGAGCAGGCTGGGTTTGCACATCCTACAGAATTTGAAATCATAAATGCAGTGGCATTTGAATATTTTTATAGGAATAAATGTGATATAGTTGTACTTGAAGTGGGTTTGGGAGGAAGATATGATTCGACAAATGTGATAGAAGCTCCTGAGGCATGTGTAATAACAACTATAAGCTTAGACCATACTGACATATTAGGAAATACGATTGGAGAAATTGCATATCAGAAGGCAGGAATAATAAAACCTAATTGTGATACTGTTTTATACCCTCAGAGTCAAGAAGCTGAGCAGGTATTTGAACAAGTTTGTAAAAGTCAGAATTCAGTAATTCACAAGGTTGATTTGTCTACATTAGTATTATACAAAAGTAGCTTGGATGGACAGATATTCTCGTATAAGAATTATCAAGACCTTGAAATCAGGCTTTTAGGTGACCATCAGTTACGAAATGCGGCATTAGCTATTGATACTTGTGAGTTGTTACGTAATAAAGGCTTTAATATTGGTAATGATAATATTAGATATGGTGTTGGGCAAACTATTTGGCCCGGCAGGCTTGAAATAATTAGTAAAAAGCCATTGGTTTTTATTGACGGAGCCCATAATCTTGAGGGCGGCCAGTCATTAGATGCGGCATTAGATAGATATTTTGCTAATAAAAGTAAAATATTTATTGTTGGTTTTCTGAAAGACAAGGATTACCACCGTATAATGGATATTTTAGCAAGGAAAGCAAAGTTAATAATTACGGTTACCCCAAATAATGAAAGAGCATTACTTTCAAGCGAACTTACTGCTATCTTGAAACAATATTCGGATAATGTTCAGGATGGAATAAATATAGAAAATGGCTTGAAGCTAGCATTTGAAAATGTTGATAACGATAGTGTTATTTGTGCTTTTGGATCATTATATATGATTGGTGAATTAAGAAAAATTTTGATATAAATTTATCAAATACTTGGAAGGAGCCAATGCCAATGTTCATAGATTTAAATCATGAGATTAGAAGCTTTGCACCTATCGATATAGAAAAATTTTCTCAAAATAGTGAAATATCAGAAAAGGTGCTAGACTCAATAAAATCATACAATAAGGCAATAGAGTACTTAAGAACGGGTAGCGAAGATATTGCAATGATTGAGCTTAAAAAAGTAGTGTCCTCTAATCCTGATTTTTATGAGGCGGTTAATTTGCTGGGCTTATGCTATGCTTATACAAACCAAATGGATAAGGCAGAGGCTCTTTTTGATAAGGTTGTTCAGGGTGAAAATAATGCTATAAAAGCAGCTGATTATCTTAATTTTATAAGTATTAACGGCAATAAATCCACTAAGAAAAGTAGTAATACTAAAAATAAAACTCCTGAAAATAAGCCTCCTAAAGTAGTAAAAGAGACTGTGAAAAAAAGTAACTTAAGCGAGGAGAATATTCAGTCAGAGTATGTTCTATTAAAAAAGTTGGGCACACTATTAAAAAAAACATCTTCAGTTGTTATATTTAATATATTTAGCGTTATCTGTTTAGTAGTAGCAATAGTTTTCTTTTTTGTAGCAACGAGAGATAAAATTGAAGACGTGGATATAAGTTCCGGGCCTGCTATTAATACACAGCAAACAAAAGACTATGATAAAGTGGTCGCTGAAAATAAGGCTCTAAAGGGGCAGCTTGAAACTGCTAATTCACAATTAAGAGAACTACAGCTTTCAGCAGAACTTTCTCAGGTATCGGTACTTTATGGACAAAATAAATTTATTGAGGCAGCAGATAAGCTAATGGCTTTGCCTGTAGCAGAATTGAGTGCTGATTTAAAAACAAAATATGATGCTATAAAAGATAATGTGCTATTAAAGGCTGCTAACCAGTTGACTATAGATGGAAATACATTATACGGAAATAAGAAGTATAGTGAAGCAATTCAAAAGCTTGAAAAGGTATTTGTTTTGGGTAATAATTGGACTTTTGGAGATAAGGCACTTTATATTTTAGCTAAAAGCTATGTGGAGGTTAATGAAATACAAAAAGGAACTGAGACCTATCAAAAGCTTATTGATAATTATCCTAAATCAGGCTATATAAAATATGCAAAGGGTAGACTTAAAGTACTTAAATAAGTTGCAGAGCAATACTCTCAGTTTGTGATATTTAAAATTGAAATAATACAATTAAGCACAGGATTACAGAGCTTGTGCTTTTTTATTATGCAAAAAATCCAAATTCTTATGATTGTACAATATACTAATTATCAGATTTTTATAATATATATACAATAGTACCTTTTGTTTTGAGGGGATTTAGAATGGGTTTAAACAGTCGAACATTAAATCTTGTCCTTAGCGGTGGAGGAATCAAAGGATTAGCATTTGTTGGAGCTTATGAGGAGCTTGAGAAAAAATACAGGTATATAGGAAATATAGCAGGAGTATCTGCAGGAGCCTTGGCTGGTTCATTGATAGGTGCTGGATATACATCAAGAGAGTTAATGAAAATATTAAAGGAGTTTGATTTTAACAACCTAACCGTTAGAGGTGGAGAGTACTTAGATATATCTTTATCATATAGAATAAAAAGAATATTAGAAGATAAAAGGATTTTGATTGATAATGATATTACTGATTTGCTATATAAACAAGATTATCCTGAACTTCAGTTAGTTAGAAGGGAAGGTGATGATTTTAGAGGCACTAGAGGCAATTTCTTAATAAACCTGATTGCTTTTAGTAAGAAAAATGCTTTTATGAATGGTGAACTGCTAGAAAAATGGGTGGCACAGGTACTTGCCAGAAAAGGCATTTATACCTTTAATGATTTTAGGGGTGGGATTCCTGATAAGGTAAATCCACGTGGATATAAGGTGCGAATGACTGCTATTGATGCAAACTTGGGTAAAGTAATTGTTTTGCCAGATGACATAGCCTTTTATAATATTGACCCTGATAAATTAGAGGTAGCAAAAGCTATAAGAATGAGTACCTGTGTACCTTTTGTATTTGAGCCGGTAGTGTTAATGAAGAAAGAACATAATCGCTTAAGGCCGCACTATATTCTTGATGGAGGAGTTTTGGATAATTTTCCTGTTTGGCTTATTGATAGTGCTCAAGAAAATGATATAATAGGACTAAAACTAGAAGGAAATGAATCAAAAGAGTTTATTAATGCAACAAATACACTAAAGAAGCTACTTGCTGCTTCACATGATACAGGAGTTCCAAAAAATTCATATAATATCGACAATATTGCACATATAAATACTGGAGATGTATCTTTCCTTGATTTTGATATCAGTAATGAGGAGATGCAATATTTATATACTCAAGGTAAAATTGCTGTTCAAAGGCTTCTCATAAATATGCAAAAAAGAAATAGGAACTGGAGAATATAGTGAATAAGTTGGTACTCAATTTTATTGGATTTGGGTTTGCATTTTTTCAGGATTTATTATATTATTTAGACTAATAGGCTTTTCAGCGTTTGATTGGAACAAACTTCCATCAAACCTTGGAGTAATGTTTATATTAAGTCACTACTATGTATTTGGGGAGAAACCTATTGTCTATAATAGATGATTCGCTTTGTGGGAGGTAGAAATGTTATATAGAAGTACTAGAGGAAATTGCGCTATTGTTAGCTCAGCTGAAGCTATTAAGAAGGGTCTTGCAGCAGATGGAGGGTTATTTGTACCTGAGAAAGTAATTCTTTTTGACAACGAGCAAATTTTAAAAATGGTAGATATGAGTTACCAAGAAAGAGCTTTAAATATATTAGAAGGTTATTTAGATGATTATACAATAAGTGAATTAAAGGATTGTGTTAACCAAGCATACACAGCTCAAAAATTTGAATCTGATGCTATTGCACCTCTGCACAAATTGTATGATTCAGTTAATGTGTTAGAGCTATGGCATGGACCAACTAGTGCTTTTAAGGATATGGCACTGCAAATACTTCCTCACTTTCTTGTTAAGGCACTGAAAAAAACAGGTGAAAAGGAAGAAATTGTTATTTTAGTTGCCACATCTGGAGATACAGGGAAAGCTGCTCTTGAAGGTTTTAAGGATGTTGAGGGGACAAAGATTATTGTATTCTTCCCAAGCCAAGGGGTTAGCGAAATTCAAAGAATGCAGATGGTAACTCAAGAAGGCAGTAATGTATATTCAATAGCTGTAAACGGAAATTTTGATGATGCTCAAAATGGAGTTAAAAGGATTTTCCGTGATGAAGATATTTTTAGACTTATGCAGGAAAATGGATATAAGTTCTCTTCAGCAAACTCAATTAATTGGGGAAGGTTAGTGCCTCAAATAGTGTATTATTTTTCTGCTTATGCTGATATGCTGAAAAATAAGGAAATCGAAATTGGCGAAAAAATTAATTTTGTTGTCCCAACAGGTAACTTTGGAAACATTTTAGCCGCATATTATGCAATGCAGATGGGTTTGCCAATAAACAAACTAATATGTGCATCAAATGATAATAATGTCTTAACAGATTTTATAAATACAGGTATTTACAACAAAAACAGAGAATTTAAGAAAACCTTATCACCATCTATGGACATTTTGATTTCTAGTAATCTAGAGAGATTGCTATATTTAATAACTGATGGCAATTGCGAAATGGTTGGGGATTGGATGAGCAAGCTTAGCAGTGAAGGTATATACGAGGTTGACCAGGAAATAAAGAAGAATATTCAAAAAGTTTTCTGGGCTGGCTACTCAAATGACAATGATACACTAAAGACTATAGAGAATGTTTATCAAGAGACCGGATATGTTCTTGATACTCATACTGCTGTTGCAGTAGATGTTTATGACAAGTATGTTATCTCTACCAATGATATTACAAAGGCTGTAATAGTATCAACAGCTAGTCCATTTAAATTTAATGAGAGTGTAATAAGTGCAATTGCTGGGGAAGAGGTATGGACTGGCAAGTCTGAATTCGAACTTTTGACAGTATTATCTGAAGAATCTGGACTTAAAATTCCTGAACCATTGAAACAGCTCGATAAAAAACCTATTCTCCATAAGGAGCTTTGCCAGCCTGTGGAGATGATAAATAAGGTTAGAGAAGTACTAAATATATAATTCTAAAAACAATTATTTAATAAATATAAGGGGCTTGCAAAACTATATCGGATGCAATATAGTTAAAAGATTAGGTTTAAATAGTACTTCCGTACAAACTTATATCAATGGATTACTCCTAAAGAAAACTTAGCTTCCCATTGGTATAAGTTGTACTCACATACTATTAAAACAGAAACTTTTATCGGATATTATATTTTGTTTTGCGATAGCCTCTTTTTTTGTTGCAAAGAAAATAAAAATGTGCTAATATATACACCAAGGAAATACAATTGTACGCATTGGACGGACAGGATGGACGGGGGGGACTTATGAAGCAGGAGTCAGTTTTCTTCTTGGTAGATTCTTATATTTTGCCAGAAGTTTTTGCAAAGGTAATTGAAGTAAAAAAAATACTGAGCTTTGGAAAGATAAAAACTGTCAATGATGCTGTTAAAGAAGTTGGTATCAGTAGAAGTGCTTACTATAAATATAAAGATTATATTTTCCCATTTTATGAAACATCTAGAGGGAAGGTTTTAACACTCTTTTTTGTTGTAGAAGATTTTTCAGGAATACTTTCAAGTATTATTGATAAAATAGCTGCTGCTAAAGCAAATATCTTAACTATAAATCAAAATATTCCGATTAATGGATTGGCGGACGTAACTGTATCGATTGAAACTTTTAAAATGAAGGATGACATGCAGGTGCTTATGGCGGAAATTGGGAGAATTGAAGGCGTAAGACGATGTGAAATATTAGCAAGATAATGTATTTGTTCAGATAACATATAGTATTATTTCATTACTATTTGAGCCCAAATGTGGGCATGGAGGTTATTATTATGATTAATGTTGCAATTTTAGGATTTGGAGTTGTTGGCTGCGGAGTAGCAGAGGTAATTAATATTAACAGTGATAGTATCAAGCAACGAGCTGGAACTGATATACGAGTCAAATGGATTCTGGACATAAGAGACTTTCCAGATAGTCCTTATAAAGCTGTATTAACGAAAAATGCAGATGATATTTTTAATGATGATAGTGTTGATATAGTTGTAGAGACTATAGGAGGAGCTACCATTGCTGCTGAGTTTACTAGGAG
>JAEZOA010000135.1 GCA_023441625.1 Bacillota bacterium | reverse complement strand
AGGCAGATGCTCTCCCAGCTGAGCTAAGCTCCCAAATGGTGACCCGTAGGGGAATCGAACCCCTGTTATCGCCGTGAAAGGGCGGTGTCTTAACCGCTTGACCAACGGGCCATTAAAAAAGCGATAGTTTCTATCGCCTATTATGGTGGCGGCGGTGGGATTTGAACCTACGACCTGTCGGGTATGAACCGAATGCTCTAGCCACTGAGCCACGCCGCCATTTGTTTTGCACGTTTCCGTAACGTGCTTTTATATTATACAAAAGAAGGTCTTGCATGTCAATAGGAAGTTTTTAATTATTTTCACTCTGGACTGGTTCCAAAAATCGCCACATACTGGTCCATTAAATAAAATTTCTTGCCATTCCACTTAAGAACACTTTGTACATAACCAATTGAATCTGCATGATATCGTCCTGCTATAGCCTGGTAACCCAATAATTCATAAATCCCATTTCCGTCAAAATCAATAGGATATAACCCACTTAGTGGATCTACCCAGCCTTCAATCGGAGCTTTAAGTTCTCCGTTTGGAAAATATATTTCATTTAAGTAATCCTCACCCTTGTACGTTATATCTATTATGTATTGTGTCCCTAACTCAACATTTTTTACCGAAACCTGATAGTGATTTTTAAACTCTACTTTATAGCTGTATTTATTATTAAAGTTCTCATAATCAAATAGCATCTTAATTTGATTATTTATATCAGAAAACAAGTAATAAAACATTATGCCTCCACTTCCACCAGAGGCTATACTAACCATTATGTCATTTATTTTATCCCCAGTAAAATCTCCTAAAAATAAGTTCGGACTGTATCCTGCATCTGATGAAAGCTTTACTCTTTGCATAATGCCAGTCTTTCCATCCTTGATATTCAGGGTGATATTTTGAACGAATACACTATTAGGCATTTTAGTACCAGTAAGATATACATGATCTGGAACATTATCTCCATTAACATCCCCATAAGCACTTGCTAATATATTCTTAGTATCATTGCTAGACTGGCTAAATCGATTAATATTATACAAAGTATATACCTCCAACTCCTCAAATTTATTTGTTCATCCAAACTAAAAGCTTCAGCTTGAGAATAGGACTATTTCCATACTATATAATATGATATCTTCAAATAATTGTGTTCACCTGGCAACTTGAAAAGTATGCCGAATAAGCTATTATTATCTGGTATATATCAAGTATTGTGTGCTATCATGTTATTAAGGAAAAAATGTCATAGTAAAGGAATAATTATTGTAGCCGACTTATAGTGATAATTTTTTATTGGCCGAGGAGGAATAAGTATGGCAGCACTTCATCAAAAAATCAATAACATAAAAATCGGAAACTTCCCAATTCATATTTTTAATACTGACGTTCAAGAATTCCCTCCTCACTGGCATGAGAGTATTGAAATGGTTTATGTATTAGGTGATGAGCTGAAAATTGGACAAAACAATTCAGTATATACCTTGCATAAAAGAGATATTTTTATAGCCGGAGGAGGCGAAGTTCATTATTTTTTAATGCAGCCTCAAAAATGTGACAGAATAATTGTTCTCTTTAATCCCTCGTTATTCCAAGAGCTATCAAACCTAATATCTAGTATTAGGTTTTTAGACCCGCTTATTCCCTATAAAGTGAACAATAACAGCTCTGAGCATTCTTTTCATAGCTTTTTCGAGGAACAAATTTTATCCATTCACAATGAAGTACTTAATAAGCAAGCAGGGTTTGAGTTTACGGTAGGTGCTAGGCTTTATGACATTGCTACAGGTATAATTCGTTTTATTCCCAATGAAAAACTATGCTTAGCTAAAAAAAATAAGCAGCTTAAAAGAATAGAAATTTTTGAGCAGGTAACAAAATATATAGATAATAATTTCAGAGATGAGATTTCACTAGCAGACATATCTAAATCTGCAAACTTTAGCATGTTTCATTTTACACGATTTTTCAAAGAAACCACAGGAATGACTTTTGGACAATATTTAAATAATTACAAGGTATCAAAAGCAGTAAATATGCTTAAAAATTCTCCTGACTCTATTTCAGAAATTGCATTTAACTCCGGCTTTAGCAGCATTAAAACTTTCAATAGAGTCTTTAAGCAGGTGAAAGGCTGCTCACCATCTGAGTTCAAAAAAGCAATATTTGAGTAGTATTTAGCAATGGTTGGCGAGAAACTCACCCCTTTTCTATATATAATAAGAATTGTAGCAGTTAAAAACTCTATTTTACTAAATTATTGTGCCGCGAGTCGGCGTGGAGGTTAGCTTGGAATAATGCATTTTGAGCTATATAATGTCAGCGTACCTCCACGAGTTCTTTACTAAATTATTGTGCCGCAAGTCGGCGTGGAGGTTATTATGCCCTATAAAAATTTCACTACTGCTATCTTTTATACCGCAATGGATTTGTTAGGACTAAAAGAAGATAATGCTTTTGAAGAGTCCTTTGATTTCTTTTCAAAGCATATTGATATAGACAAGGTATATTTGGAAACATATCGCAGCAGCACCTTTTTACCTATGGAAGCTATGCTATCCTTTAAGGAATTCTTTAATAACAAGGGTATAAAGGTATCCGGCGCCATTACCACTACACAGAGAGGTCTCGTTTCTTGGGAATTTCGCTCCTTCTGCTATAGCGACCCGGTTCAAAGAGAGCAAATGAGAGAAGTTGTTTCTTACACAGCTAATATTTTCGATGAAATAATTTTAGATGATTTTTACTTTACAAACTGTAAATGTGATTTATGCATTAAAACAAAAAATAATAAGAAATGGGAAGATTTCAGAACAGAGCAAATGGCAGAGGTATCCGCTGAAATCATGAAAGCTGCTAAGGAAGTTAATCCTAATATAAATGTAATAATAAAATATCCGAATTGGTATGAGCATCACCAGTTTACGGGCTATAACCCTAAAGATCAAGTAAAGCTATTTGATTCCTTCTATACTGGAACTGAAACACGCGATTCTCAATATACACAACAGGTACTGCAAAGATATCTTGGATATTTTATTATGAGATATTTTGAGAACATAAACCCTGGGAAGAATCTTGGGGGATGGTTTGACTCTTTAGATTGCAATTTAAATACCTTTGTAGATCAACTAAATATGACTATCTTTGCAAAGGCAAAAGAAGTTACTCTGTACTGTGCTGGTTTATTGGCATATGACTATAAGCTTTTTGTTCCTCTGGCTGGTTTTGTATTTAGTGAATTGGACAAGTTGGCAGGCCAGCTTGGAGAGCCTACTGGAATATCCTGCTATAAGCCTTTTAATTCTGAGGGCGAGGAGTTTATTCATGGATATCTTGGCATGCTGGGATTACCTCTTGCACCCTATGTGCAATACCCTACCGACAGTAATGTAATTTTCCTTACAGAAAGTGCAAAAAAGGATGCTGCTTTAGTTGATAAAATAAAAGCAAGTTTATGCGCTGGTAAATCTGTGATAATTACAACAGGCTTGTTAAAAGCTATAAATAATCAACTTTCGGATATAGCAGTAATAAATTATACTGATAAGAAGTCATTTGTAAAAGAATTTGGTATCACAATGGAAAGTTGTGCTTTTAAAGATTATTGTTATTCTGACAAAGAGATTTTAGTACCTCATATTGATTATAAGACTAATGACAGCTGGCAAAGAGTGGTAGGATTTGATAGCTATAATAATCACGCCATAATTTTAGAAAACAAATATAGTAAGGGGAAACTAACCGTATTAACTATTCCTGAGAACTGTGGTGATATATACGGATATCCAGAGGGTATATTAAATATAATTAGGGAAATCACATCGATTGATATGCCTCTCCATATAGAAGCACCTTCTCAAGTCGGACTATTTACCTATGATAATAATACATTTATTATTGAATCTTTTAGAGAAACAAATACTGAGGTTACAATTGTTATACACAAAGAAAAAGCTGTTCTTAATGAAATTAAAACCAGCAGGCTGCAAATACCCCTTAACATTAAAGGTTTTTCCCGTGATGGAATGACATTTTTTAAAGTATTTATGAGGCCTAATACATATAAAGCCTTCCGTATCGAATAATTGCTGTCAAAGGATACATAGTGCTCGACACTTGTATATATATGCGTATAAATCAGAAGACCTGCAAAACTATATCGTATAGAATATAGCTAAAAGCTTCTGTATCAATAGTACTCACGCACTATTGAAACAGAAGCTTTTTCTCGTATATTGTATTCTGTTTTGCAACATGTCTTATGCTTTACTCTTGTACTGTTTGAGCTTCATCTTTACCTGATTTCCACTCTTCCATTTTTCTGTTAATTTCCTCACGAGTCTTTTGACAAATATCAGGCAATACGCCTCCTAATGCCCTCTCAGCCTGTGCAAAGCCTTCGTCAATAGCAGCCATGAGCTTATCATACATCTCTGGATTGTTGTTGGAGATAGCTTTTGCGAAGTCAACTATTCTATCGCTAACTGCTTGTACACCATACTCTCCATCTTCTGATATTGCCTGCTGTGCAGCAGCTCTTGTCTCTTCGTCCACAAACAACTCTTCTTTCCCAGAGAGTACATCTTCAAATGTTTTTCCCTGGCTTTTAAGTAGCTGTTCTACCAAGTCTCTCAGGTTTTGAGTTGCTCTATTAGCCTCAGCCCACAATCTGTTTATCTCTTGTGCATTGAACTTATTAGTTTTCTCCGCTTGCGCAGCTTCTACTGTTGAAGCATCTTCTGACGCAGCTAAAGTCGTAGCCGAAGCAGGCTTACTGTATATTGCAGTATTTTTTTCTGGTGACTTCCCCAATTCTAGCACTGCTGCAGTTTCTTCAGCCTTAATCTTAGTATTTTGGGCCGCCTTTGTATTTTCATGTTCCTTTGCAGGCTCATACCTTTGTGTGTATACTTTGTTGTTATTAACTCCATTTACCATATTTAATTCCCTCCTTAGATTACGGGGTCTGTTGCAAAACGATATCGGATACAATATAAAAGATTATGTTTAAATAGTACTCACGTACTATTAAAGCAGAAACTTTTTCTCGTATATTGTATTTTGTTTTGCAACAGCCCATCTACATATCCTTATATATACTCTTTCGGCAAAATACGTTATTTACTTTATATGTTTTATAGAAATTATTAATGGCTTTGTTTAAGGACTAAGGCGTATAAACCTAACTCTATAGGGGAATAAATAATAGAAATAAATATAAATTATCGAGTCAATAAAATAATTCATTATTACTTTTGTTACTGGAGGCTGCTATGATTATTCAGTGTGAAAGAAAAGATTTTATTATGCAGGGCGATCAGATTGCCATAACCAGAGATGATAAGTTAATTGGTTACGGAAAGGTTATTGCACTGCTAGATCAGCATGTACTTGTTGATATTGATGCTCAGGCAAGTAAATCACTTTATGAAATTTTAAGCGAAAATATCGATTACGATTTCACATTTGTTAATGAAAAATACTGTCCGCAAAATGAAGAATAAAAGAAAGTTTCTTAACTGGTTTGTTAACAATTTGTTTTAAAATTTATAACAGTTTATTAACTAATTCTTCGTAAATTGTACATAATTTCTGTGTATCATATAAACATAAGATAGTTAACTTTAGTTTATAGATTGGAGGAATTAATATGTATAACAACAATAATGATGATTGGAATAATCAATCACAAAATAATTACAATTTTAATACTAGCTCAGATAACCAGACTCCTAACCAATACCAAACCTACTATAAAGAAAATATTGTGCAACCAAAAAAGAAACATAAATTTCTCGCATATACTTCTCTAGTACTCATTACATCTATTATTACAAGCTTTATTGTCGGTGCTACAATGTACTCCAGCTTTTCAAAGCAGCTAAATGAACAGATTGGTGCAGTACAGAAAACAGTAACCCAAGTCTCAACAAATGTTGAGGAAACAGCTAATACTTCTACTACTGATTCCGTTACTCATACTAACTTAGTAGCATCGAATAGTTCTGGTGACCTTACTGTAACTGAAATAGCAAAGAAGGTAGGTCCTTCTATTGTTGGTATTAAAATGCAAGTACAAAATAATAGGCAATCGAATTTTTGGGGCAGCAGTTCTTCATCCTCTGATTCCGAAGGATCAGGAATTATTATCAGTTCAGATGGATATATAATGACTAATTATCATGTTGTCCAATACGCTGATCCAAATGCCAGTTCAAGAAATGCGACCCTTACAGTATATTTACCTGATAAGAGAGAAGCAAAGGCTAAATTTATCGGAGGAGACAGCGACAATGACCTTGCACTCATAAAAATTGATTTAACAGACCTTACAGCTGCAGAGCTTGGTGACTCCTCTGAGATTGAAGTAGGCGACCTGGCTGTTGCAATAGGTAATCCACTTGGAATGGAGTTCGCTGGTTCAGTTACTTCTGGCGTAATTAGTGCACTTAATAGGCAATTAGACACTGGAGATGTTACAATGAATCTGATTCAAACTGATGCAGCTATAAATCCCGGTAATAGTGGTGGTGCATTGCTAAACTCAAAGGGACAGGTTATTGGTATAAATTCAGCTAAAATATCAATTACTGGTGTTGAAGGTTTAGGCTTTGCAATTCCAGTTAACACCGCTAAACCAATAATTGAGCAATTAAAAGCCTATGGATATGTTAAAGGAAAACCATTGGTAGGAATATCCGGTCAAGAAGTTACAGAAGAGTTCTCTAGCATGTATGGAATTCCAGTAGGTATATACATTGTTGAAGTTTCAGCAGGTGGTGCAGCTGAAAGTGCAGGAATTTTGAAGGGGGATGTTCTCATAAAACTAGATGGAAAAGAAATTAAGACCATGTCTGATATAGATACAGTCAAGAAATTGCACAAAGCAGGAGATACAGTAAGTGCGGTGGTTTCAAGAAATGGTAAGAACATAACTGTGAATATTACATTTACAGAGGACAAATAAGAATGATTTATCAAACCCCAAGGCCATGTGAGCTGTACAGCTCACATGGCCTTGGGGTTCTTAGGGAATTATAAAATTTTAGTAAAATTCAGATTCTTATTAAAATTGTGTCGATATTTTTATATCACTGACCTTTTCGATGGTAAGATAGACAACTTAGCTGGTATTTCTTATTCTTTTATAAGCGTATATGCTGATACCTTTTTTACGTTTCCTGATGATACATATGCAGAAAGCAGTGCAATCAAAGATATAATGGTTACCGTGATTAATGCGGTTAAGAAATTAAAGTCAATTCTTACACTTGATATTCCAGCACCCCTTAAAGCCAAGGAAAATATTTCTGACCCAAATAAAGCTTCTAGTAAAACTCCTATTATTCCCCCTGAAAGAGTTACTATCAAAAAACGCTGTGCTAGCTGTAACCGAATTCGGGCGGAACTGAAGCCAAGGGCTTTATAAACACCCAATTCATTTGTTTCGGCATAGACTGTAATCTTCATTATAAGCAGTGTAATAAAGCTAATCATAATAATTGTCAGTACAAAAACTAGTTTTGAGATTATTGAAAATACTGATTTTATTGTATCTATTTTGTCTTGAGTTTGTTTTCTTTCATTTGATAATTCTTCATAATCCGTATAGTTTGCTTTCATTTCATTTATTGTATCATCAACGTCACTGTGGTCTTTTAGCTTGATGTACGCTTCATTTAGTTCAAATTTGGGATCTAATACCTTCATTCCTGATTCTGGTATTCTAACCAGCGCACCACCTTCATCGATTGTCTGAAATACTCCGGTAATGATAAATTGATGAGTCATATTCATTTTATCTTTTATACTTATATACTCTCCTACACCTTTACCTATCCTCTCTTTTACTAGATATGAGATAGCAGCTTCATTATTATGCTTTGGGTGTCTTCCTTCTAAATTAGTCAACTCTCCGGTTAAATCAAAATCATCTTTTACTTTTGCAGTTATTTTATTACCTTCAACATTAATTTGTGTCGAACGTCGTAGAGTAATCCATTCAACATCATAATCTTTTTTAATTTCTGAAATAATTTTAATCACTTCTGCTTTAGTTCCTGTATCCAATTCAATATCAGAAAACTCTGCACCCAACATATTTAATGCTTTTTCACTATTAAATAACTGAAGCAGTCCAAAGGAAAAAACTAATGCGTATGAAAACAGTGCAGAAATAAATATTAGAAGGATGTAGCGTTTGGATTTTGATAGGACCTGTTTTAAAGCCATCCGAATGTCAAATGGAAGAAATCTTAAATTTTCTAGCCTCACATTCAACCTTGAAGAAAAATAAACAGGTGCAATTCCGTTTGTTATGGCACGTACAGGAGTAATCTTTTTCGTACGGCTTGCGGTTATGTACGAGAACAAAGAAATAATAAGAACAAGTACTAGTAATATTAACAAACCCACTACAAAGTCTAGCATACCACTGAAGTATAGTCCTGATGAATTTAACATTATCTGCCCTACAACTGGAGTAATTATTATTCCGGCAATAAGGCTTAAAACTCCTGATATAAAAGCAAGCAGAGCATATTGCCCTGTTATCGAAATCAGAACCATTAATGGCGTAAACCCTAGTGCTTTTACAATTCCTATGTTTAAGTAATCCGCTTCAATAGTGGCAAGTATGGCATAGCGCAGTATAGCAATAGTAATAAGGCATAAAAGTGCTGAAAACGTTATTAATACTATAAGGGCAATCTTGGGTAATGTGAGAATTGGTACCTTCATTAAGCTATAGTCTTTTACAAAGTTAACTTTTGAACCATATTTCTCTAAAAATTTATTTCCAGTTCTATTGACAGTAATTTCGATATATTCACTGAACCGAACTCTCATCTGTATATAATGATTGACCTTCTCAGCTCCAAGTTCATTAAGTCTATCAATATCAGCACTTGAAACAAAAAGAAATTTAGAATCATCCATATCTCCACCAGATAAAGGATCTTCAATAAAACCAACTATTTTAAAAACCATTTTCTGCGAGCCAAAGGCAAAATCAACATTTTCTCCTGTACTGAGCTTATACTTCGTTTTAAACAAATAGGGAAGATATATCTCACCTTCTGAAAGCTTATTTTCTGCAGGATAATAAGCATCTATCAGACGCATCCCATCAGATGGATTATATTTAAGCAAAGTATAATCTGAAGACTCCCTCAATGTTCTGCCGACTTGTTCTAGAACTCCACCATTGATGAAACTAGTGTTCACTAGCTTAACTGACTCAACTCCTTGCTGGTTTTTAAACCATTCCTCGAATTCTGGCTTGAAATTGTTCTCTAAGAACCAGTAATTCAAATGTGGTCCCTCCATATTATTAAAAGAACTGTCGAAGGCCTGATTTGCACTTTGCACTGTTGATATGGTCACTGTAAGAATAAGTCCTGTAAAAAAAACAAGAATGCAAATAATAATAGAATAAGTTTTTCTCTTTTTTAAGTTACCAAGCATAAATTTTATTATAGCCAAGAATAATCACCACCCTTTTGAAGTCAGCCAGGATAATATTTGTTTCTCTCTATCCTGTTCTGAGTCGGGCATATATTTTTCTAGATATGTTTCTCCAGTAATCTGTCCGTCATACAAATAAATAATACGATCTGCACGGACAGCAGCCTTGATATCATGTGTTACCATTAAAATGCTTTGGGCCTCTCTGTTCAAATCAGTGAGGATATTAAGTATCTCTCTTCCTGCTTTTGAGTTTAAGGCACCAGTGGGTTCATCAGCAAATAGCATAGCGGGGTCATTAATTAATGCCCTTGCAACAGCAGCTCTTTGTTGCTGTCCACCAGAGACCTGAGAGGGTAATCTATTTCTCAGCTCATTAATACCTGTTCTAACCAAAAGTTCAGCAGCATGTTTTTCGACTTCCTTCCCAGGGTATTTTTTTAACAAATATCCTGGAACAGTGACGTTCTCAAATATTGATAGGTTTGATACCAAGTGCACCTGTTGGAATACGAAGCCGACATTACCGCGCCTAAATCTTGCTAGTTCTCCTTCCCCCATGTCATCTAGACGCTTTTCTTGAAAATAGACTTCACCTGATGTTGGTGTATCCATGCCACTAATATTATATAGTAGTGTTGATTTACCCGAGCCTGAGCTTCCCATTATTACTGTAAAATCACCTTTATGAATTTCCAGGTCAATATTTCTAAGCACATGATTTTGCTGGCCATTATTTGCATAACTTTTGCATAAGTCTTTTGTCCTTACAATCGTTTCCTTCATAATTATATCCATGCCCAAATTTCACAAAACACCTTTCAAAATATGGCATGGACTAGACACCTCCTTCAACGTTAAATTACCTTCAGTTCAGAAATTGTTAAACAACTTCTATTCTTAGATTAACACAGTAATTTTTAATTAATCTTTAACAAAACATCATCAAATCTTAAATTTTCTTTAACTGGAAGTTGATAAGTTTATATAATTCTCAAGGAAATTTCTATAGAAAAGTCTTTTTTACCATTTTCATAGCCAGTTGATGCTTTTATTTGTCCATAAGATTTTTCTAAGATATATTTTGATATGTAAAGACCTAATCCAGTACCTGCAAGACCACTTTCCTTTGCATTCCTTCCTCTATAAAACTTATCAAAAAGGAATGGTATATCCTCCGGTAATACACCCTCTCCATAATCTTTAAAGCAACATATTAGCGCATTGTCTTCAACAAATGAACTTACTTCTATAATACTTTTTGGCGCATATTTTGCAGAATTAGAAATTATGTTTTCGAATACCTGCGCTAGTCTAAATTTATCAGTAAATATTGTTACATTAGGGAAAGCATTAGCTATAAGAATTCTATTGTCGTAATGTAAAATTAAAGGTTCAATTATATTATTTAGTAGCTCACGACTTTGATATTGAACTGCTGAGATTTCTAATTCCTCTAAATCTGAAATAGCATGTAGGAACATATCCTGTGACAACTTGGTAATTTCATCAATTTTTTTAATAATTACATCAATGTAATGTTCTCCACGTTCTGAATCTTTTTCAGGCAAGCTTTTTAAGCATTCTGCATACGCCTTTATAGATGCCACTGGAGTTCTTATATCATGAGAAAGCACTGCTACCAACTCTTTTTTTGTTCTTTCCGCCTCAACTTCTCGCTCCTTTGAAGTTTTTAGTTCACATCTGAGCATGTCAAAAGCCCAAGTAAAGGCACCGAAAAAGTTATGCCGTTTCAAAGCAAGAGGTGCATCAAGGTTGCCCTTTGCTACTTCACCCGCAAAGTGCTCAAGTTTTTTGAAGGGATGTAATATGTAAATATATATTAATAGTACTACTAAAAGCACAAGCAAAACAAACACTAGACCTAAAATCCAAACAAGTGATATTATTTCACCTTTGATTTCAGTAATTCCGATTTGTTTTTTGTGTGTATCGATTACTACAATGGCATAGCCAAAATCATTTTTTTTATTATATTTAAGTGTATATATTTCTTTGTCGGAATTAGCCTCTGATAATACTTTGTTGATATCGATATTCTTACCCAAATTATCTTTATTATTGTCATAAATAATTTCCCCATCAAGAGTATAAAGAACGAGGTCAAAACCGCTTTGAGCTATAGCATAATTAAATTGATCAACCTGGTGACCTTCTAAATAATTCTGAGCATTCTTAAGAACATCATTGATAGTAACAAGCGTGTAATCCTTGCCTTTATTAATATCAAATAAATTACTTAAATAGCTTGAACATAAAACTAATAAAATAATTATCACAAGAACATAAACAAAAAAAGAAGTAATTAATTTAATTTTCATGCTATACCTCAAACTTAAATCCAACAGACCATATGGTTTTAATAAATTGAGGATTAGAGGGATCCTTTTCAATCTTTTCTCTTAATCTATGTATATGTACAGAAAGTGTGCTAAGCTCTCCTATACTGTCAAATCCCCAAATTTCATTGAATAAGGTTTCCTTAGGGATAGCCTTATTTCTATTTTTAATCAGATATTCAAGCACATCGAATTCCTTTGCTGTGAAATCCTTTTCTACACCTGAAATAACAACCTTTCGAGCAATAAAATTTACTTTAATATCAGCAAAAGCAAAATATTCGTCATTCTTTTTATCATCTAGGTTATTATTACTACTACCATCAGCATGTCCATTATGAAAGTCATAATCATATTTACGTCGGATTTGAGCTTTGATGCGCGATAAGAGTTCATTCAACGAGAAGGGTTTCGCAATATAGTCATCTGCACCAAAATCAAGCCCTGTGATTTTATCTGTATCACTAATTCTGGCACTTAAAAATATTATAGGAACTTTTGAAGTTTTTCGTATTATCCTACATATATCAAATCCAATAAGGTCAGGCAAATTAATATCTAGTATAATCAACTTTAAATTAAATTCCTTTATTGAATTTAGAGCTGAGCTTCCCGTGGAACAGGTTCTAACAGTGAAACCATTATCCTCTAAAAAATCACGGGTAACCTCCAGGAGGCACACATCATCCTCAACAATAAGAATGTCAATATCCTGCATTGCTTTTCACCCTTTTTACTATTTTACTAAATATTGTTATGTATATTTTATCATCAATATAAGAATTAGCAAGTAGCTAAGAGAGGCAGCTTTGAGCTACTAAAAATGGACACATATTTTGCGTTTTTAAAAAAGGTCACTTCCTTTTCAGCATGTTCTTGACTCATCTATCTTCAAATAGAATGTCTGTAATTTCAGCTTCTGTATTTTCTTCGATAAAGCGTATCACCCCATCAAGCACGGTATTTGCATGAACTCTGGCAGAGGATACACAAGCCACTCCAATTACGATAGTTTGGTAATAATCCTGTTCCTCTATTTCAGCTATTGACACATTAAATTTGTTACGGGTTCTTTGTATCAAACTTTTTACTATCATTCTTTTATCCTTGAGCGAATGACAGTTAGGTGCATAAAGCTTTAGTCTAATTGTTGATACCATCATTCCAATCACTCCTATGCTTATCCTATGTAAGCTAACATTCATTAATCCTATTCTAGAATCCTAATTCTTCGCCCACAATTATTACTTTTATCCTCCCTTTTATATACTGATATGCAGAGACAACATAGCTACAGCAAATTCTTTTATCACTAACGCAACCATTAGACATTTCAGTAGGATCTGATAAAAATGACATACATTCACCTTTTTCTTTACAATAGGTTTCAGCTTGCAGCTTATTGCAATTAGCAGGTGCGGCTATTGACTTGACACGGATTATGGCATCGTTTAGTGTCCTAACAATCTTATTATACCCAACTATCAGGATTACAGACTTGGGGCCATAGCATATTGCAGCAACCCTGTTAGAGTTTCCATCCACATTATAAAGCTCACCATTTTCTGTTATGGCATTTGAACTGCAAATATAAGCATCAGCTGAAAAGGAATTAATGAATATTTTGTCTATATCCGCTCTTGATAAGCCCTTTTCAAATCTGTCTAAAAAATTATATTTTCCACTTCTCAGTAATTCCAATATACCACCTTCTACCAAACTTACTGAGCCACCTACACCAACAGTGTCTCCAGCTTTCAATAGTTCTGCCACCTTGTTTGCCACATCTTTTTTGCTTTCAATATAATACACCTGCATATTATTTTTCTCAAGATTTTTTGTAACCTTACTTATTCGTTTTTCAAGGATAATCCTTGTATTTTTATTCATTTATTTTTCACTCCAATCTTATAATAATAACTCATTATTGCAGTCCTATATTATTTATGATTTGCCATTTATGTATTGTTCATTTCATTTTATATATCTTGATATTATTCACCAATGTACTCAAATCTCCTATAGCTTAGACCATCTCTTTGAATTATTTCATTCCACATAGAGGCTGGTCTAACCCATATACCCATATCTCCATAAAGAGCTTGATATACAACCATTTCCTCTAGGGTTTCACTATTTCTAGCCAGATATAGAACTCTATATTCATTACCCTTATAGTGCCTGTATTTTCCTATTTTTATTTCACTCAAGTTTACCCCACCTTCATAAGGATCTATAATTTTGGAATAACATTAGATTTATACTTCTAATAATTTCAAAAGTGCTCTTTCAAAGCCTTCATCATTTTCCTTTGAACGTTTTTTTATACTACCAGTTCTGCCTCCTGCCCTACGCACCTTCTGCCCTATATGTCTCTCAAAAAGCAGTCTATCTATATTATCATCAGAATAGATTAACCCGTTTTGATTTAACACCTTCGCACCCTTCCCCAGTCCCATTGCTGCAACTCCATAATCCTGAGTAATTACTATGTCATCGCGTTTTACAAGATTTATTAGCGCTATATCCACGCTATCTCTGGCCTTATCAACTGTTATAATTGTACTATAGTCATCAAAAAGCTCATGACTTGTGTCAATTAGCATTGTAACAGGAATACTATTTTTTTTTGCAATTCTCACAATTATTTCTTTTACTGGACATGCATCTGCATCTACAAGTATTTGCATAAATTTGTACCCCTTTTATTTTTCATTCGCTTTAACCCACTATTGCAGGATGTCAATTTTATTATCTAGGCTTTTTTCTGCGTATATCCCATATTAGCCAAATGCTGAGAACAAAAGCTGTTGCATATCCTAGTATTCCAAGAAGAGGGATTCCGAAAAATTTAATTTTCATATCCGTGGTGCATAAAAGGCTTGAACCAATAAACAGTGCTGCATTAATGATGCAAATTATCAATTTATTAACCATCCTGTCTATTGCTGCAAGTGGTTCCTCCGAACCAGTTAGTTCAATATTTACCTTCGTCTGCCCCTTAATAGTCATCTTTAGAACATCTGACAACTGCGCAGGAATATCCATTGCCTTTCGTACCGAACCATATAGTGCTTTTCCTGTTCTCTTAAGCTCCTGTGACCAATTAATATTATTCAATATCTCTGCTGCCATACGATTTGCCATTACCTGAATAATATTAATATCTGGCGAAAGCTTACTAATTACCCCTTCTATTGTCATGACACCCCTACTTAGCATACTCATACCCCTTGGCATTGAAATACCATGATTGTTTGCCAGTTTAAGGAAGTCATCGAGAATATCTCCTAAATTCATATCACCGATACTCATACTTCCATATTTGGACATCATGTCATCAATGTCAGTATAAAGCCTCGCATGATTAATTCTCCCTTTATGGTTACCAAGCGTTAGTAGGGTATTCTTTATTTCACCAGTATTTTTTTCTGCAATTGCACCAACAGCATCTCTGAATAAAAGCTTATCTCTATTTGACAGCCGACCCATCATACCTAGATCAATCCAAACAATTTCACCCTCTCTTATCCGAATGTTTCCCGGATGAGGATCAGCATGAAAAAATGCATCATCAATAATCTGCTTTATATAATTGTCCGCCAGTTTTAATCCAATTTCATTTAAATCATATCCAAGGGAAGTAAGATTTTGTTTATCATCTATCGGGATTCCATCAATATATTCCATTACGAGAACCTTAGATGTAGTATATTTATGCTGAATTTTAGGGCAGGTCACATATACAATATCTCGGTTATATTCAAAAAATTCTTCAGCGTGCCTGGCTTCAATAAGGAAATCCATTTCTTGAGTGGTTACGGTCCACATCTCATCAAGAATCATTCCAAAATCTATAGCATTTCCTGTATTAACAGCAATCTTAAGAATTTTTAAGGCTTTTCTAAGTAAAGATATATCCCTGGACATAATATCCCTTATTCCAGGACGCTGTACTTTAATAACAACCTTCTCCCCATTTTTTAAAACAGCAAAGTGTACTTGGGCAATTGAAGCCGAACCAAGAGAAGTCTGGTCAACAGTCTGATAAACATCATCTATGCTTGTCCCATACTCTTCCTCTATAACTGATTTTACTTCACTAAAGGCCATTGGTCTAACTTCAGCCCTCAGTTTTTCAAGCTCCTTACAGTACTCGGCCGGAAGTATTTCCTGTCGCATAGACATAATCTGTCCAAGCTTAACAAAGGTAGGGCCTAAGTCCTCTAAAATTTTTCTGATTTTCTCAGGTGAAATGCCCTTTACAAGCTCATGCCTTACTAATACAGCCAATATTTCTCTAAGTCTTTTTTTACTGTCGTGAGCTCTATTCGTTTGTTTCTCCATCAGCATCTTCCCTCTCCAATTCAGCAAGCTTAGCCTTAATTACAGCTATTTCTTCCTTACTCATTTTGTCAAGTTGATTAGCAATAGACGAAGCATTTATATTTGATTCATTATTACTCTTCGGTTGAATATTCCTTTTTAGTTCTTCATTTAAAATTTTTCCCTGTTCAACTGTAAGCTCACCCTTTTTGATTAACTCATCAAGAACTTGTTTTGATTTCTCAGTAGTCGTGGCAACTACACCAATTCCAGCTAAAACTATTTTTTTTAGATCGTCACTAATATTATTAAACATTGGAGCCTCCATTAGTCATTTGAGACTATAAATTATGATAAAGAATTCTTATCTATTTGGGTCTCTATTCCATCTAACATTATTATATACAATTATAGCTTATTTGACATATAAATGTTTAGTGTTATATATTATAAATAATGACAGCTTATACTTACTCTATTTATAAACCTTGTAAATTCAAACGATATAGCACTAAAGGGAGTTGTATTAAATGAAAGATAACATATTAAAATCAACAGATTTTAAAAAAACCAAACGTCGTATCGCTATATTAACGATACTAGATAAGTCACCCGTGCCAATGACTGCAGAAGAGATATATTCTAATGCTATAAATGATGTAAATATGAATCTTTCAACCACTTATCGTGCTCTTTCAACACTTTCTGAAAAGGGAATTCTTTTAAAGAACCTATGTCAGGATGGTAAAACTTATTATCAAATTAATAACCACCAACACAAGCACCAATTAGTATGTAATATATGCAATAAAGTGGTTCCAATAGCCGCTTGCCCGTTAACTAAGCTAGAAAGCAACCTTTCTGAGCAGACAGGCTTCACAATAACGGGGCATAACCTTGAGTTCTCAGGCATATGTCCTCAATGCTCTGAGCATATTAAAGCTTAGTCAAATGACTGACTAAAATCAGACTCTATATCAACTTGCTGGATTTTTTGCTTTCCATTCTTCAATAAGTATGCCATAGTGTTTTTCATCATCCCATTTGCCACGCTTCAATCTGACTTTTTTGAACTCGCCTTCCTTAGTCATACTAACTTTTTTCATAACACTCTCTGATTTATGATTATCTGAATGGCACCTTGCACTCATCTTATGCAGCTTGAGCTTTGTAAAGCCTATTTCTAGCAATGCACCAGCTATTTCAGTAGCATAACCTTTTCCCCAAAACTCTGGAAGTAAAAAGTACCCTAATTCGCCAATGCCACCATAAGAATTCTGACTGTGAATAACTATATCTGCAAACCCTATAAATGTATCATCCTCACATAAGAAAACAGCAAAAGCATAGGAATTATTTTTATTAATACCAGCATCAAAGTTTATAAAATCCTCAAAAAAAGGAAGCATCTCCTCCTCACTTTTTATTTCATCTATCCAAGCATATCTCATAACTTGCTCGTTTGAAAATACCGAAGAAAATAATTTAAAATCTTCCTTTGTAAAATATTTAAATTTGAGTCGCCCATATGTAAATTCCATAAAACTCTCCTTAAACCAAATTATATAATTATTTTAATATTATTCGAAATTGTGTATTAGTTGCAGTTGGTACCGAGTGACTAAAAGAAGAACCATAATAATAATTAAATATAAACTGTAAATCAAATATGTATTTATCATAATTGTTTATATACAATAAAATATCTTTTTGACCCTCATTAAGCTTTTTTATTACTAATTGCTGAAACTCGAAATAATTATTAACTACCAAATTATTATAAATAAAATAGTTATACTTTGTTCCATTTGCAATTGGCCACTTACTGCTATCCCAAGTATGGCTTTGCGCTAGTTGGTCAGAAGTTACATTAAAATAACCATAACTGACCCTCCCTGGTTCATCAGGTACAGGATCATCCCAAGTTACATCAAGCATATAATATTCTTCATCTAGCTTTACTATATTCCATGCATGATTATCATTATTTGAAACACCAGTAACTACCCTGCACTCTACTCCAACTAAATTTAGCAGTAATGACATTGCTTCTGCATATGCTTGACATACTCCTGTGCCATTAAGTAAAAGTCCATATATGGTATAAGATTCTTCTGGAATAGTGTTATTTTCATAATTATCATAATCATATTTATAATTTAGCACTAAATAATCATGAATAGCCAATTCCTTCTCATAGTCTGTCATTGAATCTTTAATTACCTGTGATATGATATCGTTCGCTTTACTAAGAACTTGAGTATTCTTATCTGATAATCTGCCAGAAGCTATGTCGTTTTTTAATGCTTGCTGGATTTTAAATACATCCCTATATGTAATATCTATTGTTATTTCTTCTAAGTTATTATAGGAACTAGTACTTATTCTGTTTACAAATACATCATATTCTTTAAAATACTCTGTTAACAAACCTTTAGTATTATAATCAGAACTTTTATAGTTGTTACATATCAGATTTAAGGTTGGCTGAAGCGTAAGAGTAGCTAGTCTTATTGCCTCCATCAGCTCAGTTTGATTGTTTACTACAGTTCCAGTTGCTACATCTTTTCCCTCTTGCGTTTGTGTTATTAAGGTTCTATCTACATAAACGGTTTTTGTCGTACCATCCCACTTCACATCGGCTCCGAAGGATTCAGCTATGTACTTTGCGGGAACAAAGGTTCTTCCGTCCTTTAGTACCGCCGTGGTATCCATTAGCTTGGTCTGACCATCTACTTGATAAGTTTTTTTCCCAATATACAGTATTAATTCTTTTTTCCCAAAGGTGAATACTGCTTTTTGTTCTTCCCCCATCCAAGTAACAGTTGCGCCTAAGGCTTCGGCAATATACTTCGCCGGCGTTTGAGTTCGCCCTTGTGAATCTACAAATGGCTGTACATCTGGGAAAAAAAGTTTTTCATCATTTACCACTATGCTTATTGGGGGCGATACTGCATATGTTATCGTAGAGAATATTGTTGTCAGGCTAAAAATCATTACAAGCACTAAAGCTATTTTCTTCATACTTTCACACTTTACTCCTCAAGCTAGATATTTATGCTAGTCAAGCAATAAATAGTGTTTCGACAATAATTGGGAAATTCCTTTTTTCTTTTCCATATTTAATTAATACTCTTCATACTCCAGTATTTCTCCAGGCTGACATTTTAACTCTCTACATATTGCTTCAAGAGTATTGAAACGCACGCCTTTCACCTTTCCGTTCTTTAACATTGATAGATTAACTGTTGAGATTCCCACCTTTTCCGAAAGTTCATTAAGTGACATTTTTCTATCAACCATTACCCTATCTAACCTAATAATAATTGCCATTTTATATCACCTCATACTATTGAATCGTTATCTTGCTGTAAGTCTAATCCATAATTAAATATTTCGGCAATTACTAATATAAATATTCCGCACATAATAGCCCAGAAGGGTACTCCAGTATCAATTTGAAGGCTTATTCCACTAATCCCCTCAACTAAACCATCCTCAGAATATATTCCTTTTAGAATTAAACTAATAAAAAATGAAATAACTGAATAAAAGAAAAATGAGTAAGAAATATATTTAATTCTTTTTATTACACTAGTCATAAAAGGGGTCCCATTTTCTTTTATTGATTTAATGACTTTTAAAAATTCACTTACTGAGTATAAAAGAAGAATCCAAATCATGGCTGCATTTAGAATCATAGATACCTGGGCTGGAATAATACATCCCTTAATCAGAGTGCTATCAATCCTCATTCTAAGTCCTGGCGTAGTTAATTCTATGCCTAAAGCTTTATATGGCAATGTAAGTCTACCAAGCAAATATAAGCAGATATAAGCAACCATAATAATCGCCATTATTAAACCTGCGCCTAAAATTATATATCGGATTGCTTTTACTGCTTTTTCATATGTATTCATTTTATCCATAACACTATTTTTCACTTTCATATTTTTAGCTTCCTTTCCATTTTTATTATTAATTACCCACTCATAATATTATAAGTGTTTATAGTATTATTGTAGCAGATTATTTATGTTTTGCAATATGTTTTTAATGTTTTACATTAAATATGTTATGTATTATGATAAGTCAGAACAGAACAGAATTCTATATGAGGTACTATATGAGGTCTATATGAGTCTATATGAGGTTCTATATTAGTATATTAGACTATATTAGTTTTTCATTAAATTATAAACCCTTAAAATTAAATTGTTTTAAGGGTTTATAATTTGTATCTATTTAGATAATCACTTAATATTAGGCGCTAAATGTATTCTTATACGCTATTGATTTGTTTAATTATTATTTTACCAATGTATCTACTTGCACCTTATAACTAGCGGCTTTTGAATAATCTCCTGTCGAAATCGCGGTGAAGGTTTTGGTATCTCCTGCTGCTAAGTCATTTACTGCTCCTGTTGCAGTGCCAATCAATTTACTATTTTTATCATAAAATCCAATTACTAAAGTAAATGAGTGTTCTTTAGTATCTGTATTCTTGGCTTCGCCATCAATGGTAGTAATGCCCATTTGAGATTTTGAAACAGTATTTGAAAACTCTATTGGTGACTTTTGGTTATTATTAGTTGAAACTAATGTATCAACCTGAACCTTATAACTGTCAGCTGCTGAATAATCACCTGTCGCTATTGCACTAAATATCTTTGTTTCTCCACCGTTTAAATCATTTACTGCTCCCACAGCACTTCCTAACAGCTTTTTATCTTTATCATAGAAACTTACCTTCAAGGTGAAGCTATGGGCTTTGCTATCATTATTTACAGCCTCACCATATACAGTAGTAATTCCCAATTGACTTTGTGAAACAACATTTGTAAACTCGATTTGAGCTTTATTAGTGGCATTGTTATTTGTAGCAGCCGTATTAGTAGTGTTAGTTACAACTTGAGTATTTGCGGAGGGGGGTGTACCATCTTTATTTCCATTACTGAAGATTGCAATAATAATACCTATAACTATAATAATAGCAATTATAATTCCTACTACTCCAAAACAACCCATTCTCTTTTTGCTCATTTTTGTTACTCCTCTTAATCATTAAGTAATATATACCGTATACTGAAACTTCATTTATTTTTAGTTGAATAAGAACTCTGTTTATTACCTTTCCCAATTAATTTATTAATATGTAAATGACAATTGTATTGGGAAACGGGTATAGTTATGGTACAATATCCCAAAAACATGTATAATTAAAAATTATCAAATTGAATTGATATTAAAATAGGAATATTGATTCTTGACTACTTTAATTATTCTTTATTTATTGTGTTTCACAGTTTTATATAATGAAACGAGGTTATGCATGAGAACACCAATTTTAGAAACTGAAAGATTAATATTACGTCCACTTTGTTTAGAGGATGCACAAGAAGCCTTTGATTGTTGGGGGTGTGACCCAGACATAGCAAGATATATGTTCTGGACAAGTCACAAAGATATAGATGAAACTAAGGAATGGCTAAACTTTGAAATAAGTAAAATTAATTCTGAAGACTGGTACAGATGGGTATTTGTATTAAAGGAATCAAGAGCATTAATTGGAACAGGATTAATTTATTTTGAAGAAGAATACAATATGTTTGAAATTGGATATAATTTAGGGAAAAAGGCTTGGGGCTGCGGTTATACAACAGAAGCAATGAAAGAGCTTATATATTTTGCAAAGCATGTGTTGAATATAAAGGAAATAGTAGGAAGGTATGCAAAAGAGAACAAAGGTTCTGGAAGTGTTTTAAAGAAGTTAGGATTTAAATATGTTAAAGATTGTCCATATGAATGTAATAACGGCAAGACTTTATATGAAGGGGAAGAATATCTTTTAAAATTGTAGTTTTTACATTGAAGCTAGGGACAGTCCGAATGGATCTCCTCCATTTCAGCTGTCCTAGCTTAACGCACATAAAAATTTATGAAGCTGTACCCAAAAGGCCATTAAATAATTGTAATCTTAATCAACTGTTAAATTGACAGAATGACCTTCCTCCTTATTTTTAAGCTTTTTCACAAGTATTTTTTTAGCGATATATACTGCTCCTCCAGTACCAATCGTAGTTACTCCACCTAATAAACAACCTTTAGCGAAATCATTTTCTTCAACTGCTTTGCTTAATGTGTGAATTAATTTTAATAATTCCATTTACATACCTCCGAATAAATTTAATTAGTATATTATATTTAATTTAAGAAAATATGTTTACATAATCAGCAAATATTATGAGTTACTTGATTGACGTATCGGTATATACAAATACATACTTACTTAATGACACCAGCCTCAATCTTTTTATTTCTAAAATACAAACAAATATCTGTACAAACCATAATGATATTTGGAATGTAGAACCAGAAAGCAAGGTTCAAATTGTTTGTCATTAGCTTTGATGCTATGCCGCAAAGATATCCAAACACTATACAGAATAAAAACATAACACTTTTGCCTTTTGTTGAGCGGCTTTTATATGAGCGCATAATTGATAGCGGCCATGACACACCAAAACCTATAATCATCATAGTTTCTAAAACTTCAGCTAACATTTCCATTTTTCATTCCCCTTTTATTTTATAAAGTTCTATTACAAACAAAAATTCTTACACTTTTGTGGAGCTTTTGCAGCTAAGATAGGCTTTTCGCCCTTCTTCGTATAGATTTCTTCCGTCACTGTCAATAATTACAACCAAAGGCATATCTTCCACATAGAGTTTCCTCAACGCTTCTGCACCTAAGTCTTCATATGCAATAACTTCTGAGCTTTTTATACATTTAGCAAGTAATGCTCCTGCCCCACCAATGGCTCCAAAATATACTCCACTGTACTTTTTCATAGCATCCACTACTTCTGGCAGTCTGGCACCTTTTCCAATCATTCCTCTAGCTCCTACTGACATCATGGTTGGTGCATACGCATCCATACGTCCGCTAGTTGTTGGACCAGCGGAGCCTATAACTTGACCAGGCCTAGCGGGAGTTGGACCAACGTAATATAATGTAGCATCTTTTGGATCAAATGGCAACTTCCCACCTCTTACAAGAGCTTCACACATTCTCTTATGTCCGGCATCTCTGGATATATATATTTCACCAGTCAAATAGACTGTGTCCCCAGCACGCAAGATTTTTGCAAGTTCTTCTGTTAAGGGGAGTTTAATTTTACGTTCCATGTCAGATTACCTCCGTTTTATGTCGTGTGACATGACAATTAATATTAATTGCAAATGGCATCCCAGCAATATGGGAATGAAATATATCCGCCACAGCATTCATTTCTAAATGGATAAACAATTGCTTCTGCACCAAGAGCATGAATAAAGTCTTCAATGATTGTTGGATTTTCTGCATCATCAAATTGAATTACACTGCTGGGACGAAAGAGGCATACAGCCATAGTATACACAAATCTTTCTTCCAGTTAGAGGATTCTTCACTTTTTCCTTTAGAGTGTCAAATCCAACTTTATCCCGCAGTACTTCAAGATAATGGATCACTTGTGTTTCTTCAAGATATGGCTCTTGTAATTGAAGATAATTATTAGCTCTTGTTTGAATATCCTCTTTCTGCTTCATATCATCATTTATACATTTTATAACATGATGACAAGCAGAGCAGAGAGTTACTAAATCCTGTCCCTTTTCCTTAGCACCGTTTAATGCACGAACAGAAGCTAGCTTTGTAGCAATCTCGTCTGCTGCTTATGGGTATACAGCACCACAGCATTGCCAATCTTCTATTTCTTCCAATTCAAACCCTAGCTCGTGGGCTGAAATCCTGGCATACTTGTCAAGAACTTTTTGCTTTATTTTTTAATGTACATTCTGGATAATAACTATAAATCATATTAGCCTCCATGAGCTGAATAACAGCCACAAAATTTTAGTAAAATATGCTCCCCCATATCCGTTATAGGCGAATGAGGGAGTCTCATTTGCCACGTGCGTTTTAAAGTACTTTGCCGGATAATTTACAGCATTTACTATTTAGCAATTTGAATATGTCACATGGCCATAAGTTTATAGCACTTTCTGCCTTATAAAAACTTGTGTATTATTGATAAAATTTTAACACTATTGTCTAAATTACTACTCTCATATCCAATAATTTCTGCTCCTCTCACAACCTTTCTTGTTCGCTATGAGGGACTACTCCATCCTTCGCTGGAACGAAAAAGATTCTGATAAATTATGTACTAATGTTATTATATACTCATTTTACTGCGGTACTCATGTTGTTGCGGTACTCATGTTGTTGCGGTACTCATGTTGTTGCTGTCCTCATGCTGTTGCTGTACTCATGATGTTGCTGTACTCATGCTGTTGCTGTACTCATGTTGTTGCTGTTCTCATGTTGGAGCTGTACTCATGCTGTTATACTGTGAATTATTTAACAATCTTTGCTATGGCTTTACAAAAAAAACGTTTTCAACCCTATTCCTCTGACTTCTCATTCGCTTTAATAATATACTTCCCTATTAGTCTGTGCAAGCTTAGGAATTTTTTAGAATAATATACATAAATGCGTGACGTATTATATGATACGGTTTTTACTGATTAAAAAACCTGTCACAGATAGTCATAACTTTTAGTTATTATCTGTAACAGGATATATCTTTAAGTAACCAGTAACGGAAATGAAGGCTTATTTTACTTAATATTTATCTCTCTTTCATTGTATTATATCTAGTTTTTCTTTTTCCTTATCAAGTATTTCTAAACACATTTTATAAATAACTTTTTTTCTTTTGTCAATGTATTGTGTCGAAGAAAAAGACTCCGATAAACATAACAAATACACTATAACCCCACAAAAAAATACATAAACAAATATAGCGCTTATCCCACTTTCCATCAAAGCGATAAAAGTAAACATTAAAGCTAATCCAGAAATAGTCACTGATGATAAACCACTTACCTTGTTTATAGAATCATTTGTATCTAAATTAGCTATTTCAGATGATAGGATAGTATTTAACTTATTATGATCATTCACTTCAATTTTATATGTATACATAAATAGCTGTAATTTTACCATTACCCTATCGTGCAAGTATGATAAATCATTAATATTTTCCTTACTCAATGCTTCAAGTGAAGCACTTAAATCAGAATAACAACTTGTTAAATCCATACCAAACTCCAAATATCATATTTTTAACTCCTATGACAAAAGCACAAATTTCTGCAAACATTATGCCACAATGAGATTATCGGAGCTATTAAAAGAATAATTAATGGTAAATATGAAAAAGATGAAAAAGACCTTCGATTTCTCGAAAGCCTCTTAATGCATGGTTGCGGGAGCAGGACTTGAACCTACGACCTTCGGGTTATGAGCCCGACGAGCTACCAACTGCTCCATCCCGCGATATATAAATTTTTAGTGTCTCAAGCCTTACTTCCTTGGCGACAAAAACTAGTATAGCACAGAGCCTTAGGTAATGCAAGAAGAATTTTTTTCTAAATCATTTTTTGTGACTGATGATGCTACTTTCAATCACTTTTTACTTGTTTTTATTTTATAAATAAAGTATCTCTCATATTCACAAAAGTTGACTTTGAAATTTTACTTTAGTATTAATATGCTAAAAGTCAATAAAATATACGCAAATTACATAACCCAAGAAATTTAAAAATTCTTCATATAAAAAACCGCTAGCTGAGTTCTATCTCTGAGTTGGAGTTTTTCAAGTATATTAGAAATATAGTTTCTGACAGTGCCCTCGCCCATAAATAGTGTATCAGCTATTTCTTTGTTGGAGAGCCCATCGCATATGCATTTCATAATCTCATACTCTTTTGGTGTTATTCCAGCCTCCTTAGGTGTAATGGTTTTATTATTTTCAACCATATCCGAAAGCATCGCTGCAATAACTTTATCATATACAACATTACCCCTGAATACCATCCGTAAGCTATCTATAATGCTTTCTGATGAGCTGCTTTTCAAGACATATCCATCTGCTCCATACTTAACACCACTTCTAATATAGTCAATATCCTTATACGTCGTCAAAAAAAGCACCTTTATTGTTTCAAACTGCCCTTTGATTAGCTTTGTTGCCTGAACTCCATCCATAATAGGCATTCTTATATCCATAAGCACCACATCTGGTAATTTCTCATAGCACTGTGCAACAGCTTCCTGTCCATTAGCTGCTGTTCCTACAACCTCAAAGCCCTCTTCTGTTTCTAATATCATTTTAAGACCATCTCTAATCAAAGTATCGTCATCAACTAATAATACTCTCATTACGCTTCAACCTCCTGTATGTTTGGAAGTGTAAAAACAACAGTAAAGCCATCACTTCCATCTATTGAGCATGTTCCACTCAAATTTTTAATCCTGTCTCTTATACTTGATAAGCCCACACTTTCTTTTATATTGTCGCAGCCCTTTCCATTATCCTTATAGAAGTACCTGATATGCTTACGGTTTATATCTATTTTAATTAATATTTGACTTGCTAGAGAATGCTTTGTTGCATTGGTAAGGAGCTCTTTTGTTGTAGCTTCCAATATCTTTAGATTTAATGTCGATATTGCGTTAAAATCTCCACTATGGCTGAAATCCACCTTACAATACTTGAACTCTTTTATTATGCTATGTATACATTCTATTCCTTGAAGTTGATCACTCTTAATGTTATAAACAGTGTTTCTAGTTATTTCAAGCGCCTCTACTAGCTTTTCTATAGAAAGCTTCAATATTTGCTCAACCTTCTGTACATTTGTAGAAATTAATCTTTCGGCGGCTCTCAGTTGAAAAAGTACACCTGCAATGCTATGCCCAATACTGTCATGTATTTCTTTCGCTATTCTATCCCGTTCTCGGACCTCTGCAGTTCTTTCAATTTCATTCTGCAGTCTTTCAAGCTCAACCTGAGTTTTCTCAAGCTGATATCTAAGGGCTCTCTCATTATCAAGGAGACTAAGGAATTTTGTCTCCTTGTCATCACTCTTTCGTAGCATGTATCCCCAAAGTGCTCCTGTAATTATCGGAAAAGCATACTGCTCCCCACCCATATTATTGCAAAGAACTATCCCAGCTATAGCAAAGCCAGCTAACAGATAATACTTCTTTAAGTAAGCAAAATCAACTAGAACTATTCCTAGCAATATCAAAAGATATGGGTTATATATCGCTAGAAATATAATAACGCCTGCATATATACTCATATAGGGTAGCTTATCCAAAAATTTTTCTTTAACAACAAATAGGCACAAAGCTATAAGTATAAACCCTGTGCCCATTAAATTTGTCTCAGCTTTTTCTATCATTTCTACTGCAGTCCAAATAAATAACAGAATCCCATATATGTATTTCATACAACCGCCATGTTTATTTGAAATATTTTATATCGGTTTGATAATCTCACCATTTACCGAAATCTAAATTTGGCATTTCTTCTCTATCTTTATAGTAATATACCTATTTTGAAATATCAACTTTTTTTACCAAACTAACTGCAAAAAATACAGCTGCAAACAGTAGTAAAATTCCATAATTCATTAATAATGAACTCATTGTAATAGAGCCATCCAAAATAGCATCAACAGTTCTCATTACCCATGTTGTAGGTATAAACTGCCCTATCCTAAGCATTATGTCTGGCATCATTTTAAACTCGAAATAGCAACCTCCAAGCATGAGTATAGGCGTAGTAATGACAGCAATAACTACATATGCATGCATTGGATTTTTAAGAAAAAATGTAATAAACATACCTAATGCAATACATACTATGGAAAATATTATAAATAAACCAATTAGCGCTAGGGGCCAAATACCAAGATATATATTTAAAACTAATTTCAGTGACAGTATAATCCCCAAGGACTGTATAACTGCTGTTGCGAAAAATGCTAATAAGTTTTCAAGCATATATCTTCTCATACTAACAGGTTCACAAAAAGTCCTGTAATAGGTTCCATTCGATTTATCCTCTAAAATAACTGCTGTTGTTATGACAGCCATATACAACATAAATTGAATTAAAAATACAAGAGAATATCTAGTTTTGGAATTTTCATTATTTGCTTTAACATCACTATACACTGTAAACTTTGATGCACTATACTTCTCCAATGCCGACTCAAATTTAGCCTTATCATAGTTTGCAGCCTTGGCAAGTAATCTATAGTTATCAAGTTCATTAATAATAGAATTCTTAACGAAATACAATTTCTCCCTATCCTCTACATAATACTCTTTAATATTTGCCTCTTTCCCTGATAGGATTGTCTCTTCAAAACCAGAATCAACAATAATTGAGTAGTCTATTGTATAGCTGGCAGTTAAATCGTAAATTTCATTTTCGTCTATTTTAATTACCTTAATCCCATCAGTCTCATTAAGAAAATTATATATTCCCTCTGAAACAGTTGTATTATCATAATCCACCATTCCAATTGTTGCTACTATAGGTGTTCTAAGAGCAAAAGCCACAATAAAGATAAATGGACAGAGCATTAATACTATAAATCTAACCTTATTTTTAAATATTCTCTTAAGAGTGGTGCTAAATATTGTCATAGTTCACCCTCCTTAGCTTTAGAAAAGATATGAAGTATACAAAAACTATCATAACTAACAGTCCTAAAGCAGCCTTTAACATTACCTGATTCGGATAGTTGTATAGTGTTCCGAATATAAGGACCTTTGCATAGTAAATTGGATTTATTATGTTTAGCAAAGGAATAGCTGCTGCTGGAATTATTGCCCCTACGCCAGTTGCAGCAACAAACATTATAAAAAATGACATTCCTATTGCAGATACCATACTTTTCATTAGCGAGCCTAATAGTATTCCTATACCTATACTTAAAAATGAGAATGCTAATAAAGATGCCCCTATTATTAGCAAATTACCATCCCAATTTGCATCGTATACGAATTTTGTAAACAAAACTGTCACAATACAGGAAATAAATAGGTATAAGCTGCTTCCAATAACTTTCCCATAGATTACAGTCCATTTTGATACTGGCAGAGCATATAGACGAATATGAATGTTTGATTCTTTGTTTCTGCTAACTATAAATATTCCAAGTATTGATGCTAAACTGTTCATTTGCAAAAGTGTTAAAACAGAATAAAAATCAATAGCCCTTGGAATTTTCTTGTCCGAAGACATAATTCTTTCAAAATACTTTCCAGGCTCAACATTAACTGGTTCTTGAGTTATTGCTATTGCAGTAGAATATGCATTGTTTTTTGATATGTATCCCTCTAATAATGACTGTACCAATCCAATATTTTTCTTTCCTTCTATATTAACAGTAACCACTTCTCCCTTTTGCAGCATATCTTGTATATTCTCTGGAACAACAAAATAATTACTTATTTTACCTGCCCCAACATCTTCTATCGCAGCATCTTGCGATTTATATTTCTTTGCATTTATGAACTTACTAACCTCAGATGAATTAATCAGAGTTTTAAAACCCTGTCCCACTTCACTATTATCAAGTATTATATACCCAACTGGTATTTTATCTTTTATATCTTCTGAAAGTTTACCATCAAAAACTGTACCTAGCATTAAAATTATGCCTATAGGAAAAGCAATAAGTGCAACTAGAATACGGACATCTCTGATGTTCTTTATAAACTCATAATAGGCACACCATAACACCTTCATATTAACCTCCTATGTACGCGTGAAGCGCGTACGCAAATATTAATAAAAACTAGCTTGCGGGTTTTTCCAAGCGTGAAATTTGCGTATGACGCACATAAACAATTTTTCACGCTAGTCTCTTAACTTTTTACCTGTAAGCGTAAGGAATACATCTTCTAGTGACGTATCCTCCATATTGATTCTGGTAATAACTCCGCCATTTTCAACAATGGAATTAATTACCCTTGATATGCTGCTGCTCTTTTCCAATATGACCTTCATTTTATTTTCTATCAATAGACATTCCTTCACGCCATGAACAGCTTTAACAGCCTCGGTAATGGAATAATTATAATTCTTCATTGCTATATCTACTATCTGCTCATCTCTAACATATTCCTTCAATTCTTCTATGCTGCCCTGTGCTATTAATTTCCCGTTATCCATAATAACCACTCTCGAGCATAAAGCTTCTATCTCCTCCATGTAATGGGAGGTATATATTACAGTAGAACCCATTTCATTTAGCTTTCTCACCGAATCCAATATGTGATTTCTTGATTGAGGGTCAATGCCTACTGTTGGCTCATCCATTATTATCAGCTTTGGTCTATGTACTATCGAGCAGGCGATATTGAGTCTCCTCTGCATACCACCTGAAAATTTCTTTGGATACTCATCTTTTCTATCCCATAATCCTGTAAAGTCCAGTGCCTGCTTTGCACTATCTTTTAGTTGTTTTCCCTTAAGTCCATACAATTTTCCAAAGTATTCAACATTCTCATATGCCTTAAATTCATTATATATAGCAAGGTTTTGGGGAACTACGCCGATATTTCTTTTGACATCATAATTATTTTGGGACATTACACTGTCAAATATTTTTATCTTCCCTGAGCTGATACTGGTTATTCCAATAATAGAATTTATAAGTGTGGTTTTACCTGCACCATTTGGCCCTAATAAGCCTAAAATTTCACCCTCTCGCACTTCCATACTCATATTATCAACAGCCACATTGTCTCCATATCTTTTAACAACATCTTTTACCTCTACAATCATAAACACCTTCTCCTTTCATTCCTAGCTATAGTTGCAAACATTATACACTTGACTTAAGTACACATATTTACACCTGTAACCTTAAATTTCTCTATACTCTAATAAGTTTGTATAGTGTAATTATACGGTGAAAATAAAAGTTTTCTCAGTGACAAAAGAGCCGATATAGTGTGACATTTGTCATTTCATTAACATAAGCAAGGTTGGCTTGCCAACTTGCGTTGTTTAATATTTCTTTTATCTTAGGTACTCTCTAAACACTCTAGTAACATTCTTTGTAACATTTTTGCGAATATTTTAATCAAATCATAGACCTTTCCCTAATAATAGGGTATCATAAGCACATGTGTATTTTTTAAGTTTTATGACAAGCGTAATTAGTTGGCTTATACTAAAAAATATGATTTTATTTAAAATGGAGGCACAAGAAATATGTTGAAATCTCTTTGTAAAAAAACAACTGCACTTTTATTAGTTGCAATCTGTACCATTTCATTTGCTTCAGGCTGTTCAAAGCAAGCTGCATCAGGCGATACTAAACAAACTGCATCAAACACTTCTACCACAAGCACTACCTCAACAGGTCACCCTCAGGTTCAGATTGAGATGGAGAATGGCGGTAAAATGGTTTTTCAGCTTTACCCAGAATTTGCTCCTGAAACCGTTAGTAATTTTATTAGCTTAGCAGAAGCTGGTTTTTATAATGGGCTAACCTTTCATAGAATAATGAAGGACTTTATGGTACAAGGCGGCGACCCAGAAGGCACTGGTGCTGGCGGCTCAGATAAAAATATCACAGGTGAGTTCAGCGAAAACGGATTTACCAAAAATGCACTTAGTCATATTAGAGGAGTTATTTCCATGGCAAGAAGTCAAGACCCAAATTCCGCGTCAAGCCAATTCTTTATTATGACTGTAGATTATGCTGGCTTAAATGGCAAATATGCTGCCTTTGGAGTTCTTATCAGTGGTGAAGATACCCTTGATGAAATTGCAGCCACCCCAGTAAAAGCAAATGAACTTGATGAGTTATCAGTTCCAACTAAAACTGTTAAAATCAAGTCAGTAACCGTATTAAGCAAGTAATATGTTTATGGTATTAATTAATAACATTTCTTGTTAGTAATTGCAAAACTATTAAAATATAAAATTTATAAAATCAAAATGCACCAGGTAATCACTTGGTGCATTTTTTGTATTAACAGTTGTTTAACCACCGTTTATTAACTCATGGCAGCCCTTAGCTGTGCAAGTGCCTTTTCCAATATTGCCCTAGGGCACGCTACATTCATTCTCATGAAGCCCTCCCCATTCGCCCCAAAATACGTACCTGCACTCATTGCTAAGCTAGCTTTAGAAACCATGAATTTATTAAGCTTTGGACCCTTTAAGCCCATTTGCCTGCAATCAAGCCATACGAGATAAGTTCCCTCAGGACAAATTGGCTTAATTGCTGGAATATATTTATTAAAATACTCAATTAAGAATGTTATATTCCCTTCAATATATTTTATTAACTGTTCAAGCCATTCTTCTCCATACATAAAAGCAGCTTGAGTTGCAACCATACTAAGACAGTTATTGGATTCTATATGCAGCTTTTCCCATGCCTTATCAAATTTCTCCTTCAGGACATTATCAGGAAAAATAACAATAGAAGATTGCAACCCTGCTAAATTAAAGGTTTTGCTAGCCGATATACATGTTATTGTAATTCTTCTGAATTCTTCAGAAACTGAAGCAAAAGGAATATGCTTATTTCCCCATAAAATCAAGTCAGAATGAATTTCATCCGAAATAACCTTAATTCCATATTTTAAACAAACATCCCCAAGCCTTTTCAGTTCATCAAGTGACCACACTCTTCCAATTGGATTGTGAGGGCTACATAAAATAATATACTTTGCACCCTGTTTTGCTTTCTCCTCAATATCCTCATAGTCCATATAAAACGTCCCATCAACTTCCTTTAAAGGACATTCTATAAGTTCTCTTGGTGCCTCCTTCACTGCATTATAGAAAGGACGATAAACAGGGGTTTGAATAATAATTTTATCCTCTATATTTGTTAGTTCTTTAATTATCATGCAAATTGTTGGCATAACTCCCAGACTAAAACTCATTAGCTTTTTATCAATGTCCCAGTTCTTTCTTTTCTTCTGAAATTTACAGACCTCATCATAATAAGAAGCTGGTCTTGAAGTATATCCAAATATACCATTTTCTATTCTCTCTCTTATAGCATCAATAATAGGCTGCGCTGTTCTAAACTCCATATCTGCAACCCATAATGGTATGACCTCTGAGGTTCCATATAGCTTTTCGAGTGCTGTGTATTTTTCAGCATTTGTATTCTTTCTATCTACTATTTCATTAAAGTTGTATTTCATTGTGTCCCTCCACATCTTTATACTATCCATAGCCATAAGCTTTTTAGAACCACAGGCTCTCCCATGAGTTTTTTCTCTGAATAGAAATAAAGGATTGATACTATGTATCAATCCTTTATTTGGTGCCGAAGACCGGAATCGAACCGGTACGGAGGGTTAACTCCGCAGGATTTTAAGTCCTGTGCGTCTGCCAGTTCCGCCACTTCGGCATGTTTTTTTATCGGCGACTTGTTTATTATAATACTATAAGTGCACTAGTGTCAACACCTAATTCGTATTGAAATAAACTTTTTTATTGTTAAATAATGTATTTAGGTACTAATATTGAGCAGATTTCTTGTATCCGCAATTTCTACGTTTGGAATCCACACTCTTTTTTAAGTCATGAAGCTTTTCATCGCTGTCCTTCATAAACTTTGCCAAACGATCCTCAAAAGACGAATTGCCACCAACATTTTTTTCGCTATTCCAGTCAACTTCAATTGGAGACCTTTTTGCTGTTGCAATTGGCTTTTGCTCACTAACCTTCTTTATTGAAAGACCTATTCTGCCATTTGGATTAACTGATATGACTTTAACCTTCACAGTTTGATTTTCTTTGAGATAATCACTTATATTCTTCACATACTCCTGTGCAACTTCACAAATGTGTACTAAACCTGTTTCTCCTTCGGGTAACGAAATAAATGCTCCAAAATTGGTTATACCCGAAACCTTTCCCTCAACTATCGTACCTACTTCAAGTGGCATAAAATAAGAGTTCCTCCTCAATCAAACCTAGCTAATATAGCATATTTAAATAAAAACAATTAGATTATACAATATATGTAAAAACCAGTCAAGCTATGGTTATTTATTGCTGTCAACATATATTTTCTCATTATCCTTGATATAACCTAATCTCTCTCTAGCCATTTTTTCATAAAATTCGTCAGTATTTATTAGATCCTTTTGCTTTGAAAGTTGTTCTTTTTTTATAGTCTCATTATAAATATTCTCTTGTAATTGGGCATTCTTACGTTCTTTTTCATTAATATTAACTTGCATATCGAAAAGTGTATAAGTAAAATAGCAAACTGAAACAACTAATATAAGTGTCCACAATTTGAATTTCTTTCGTTTTTTCATACCAACCTCCATGTCAACCTTTGTCAAATATAGTAGTGAAATTTATCATGGAGGTACGCGGTTAAATTATAACTGTATTTTACTTCTTTCACGCTAACCTCTATTTTATATCTTTCTAAATGATTTAATAAAAAAGTAACACATTATATATTCTATATGTCGGGTAAAAGTCCTTCTAAATTAAGCTTATTTTCTAATTTTTCTTATCTTATTACTTAGACGAGGTATTCTTTTTATTTCTTTTTTAGTATAGCTACTTGCCTTACCACTGATAATTTTTACTTTATTAAAAAAGAATTTAATTATTTTGGAAATCTGCCTGAATATGAAGCAAATTGGTACTTTAAATATTTTATATATAAATTTAAAAGGATAGCATACGATTTTAAATATAAACAATAGTATTTTTTTTATTAAAGTTATAACCATTACAGAAGAATTAATAATTATTTTACTAAGCGTTGCTTCGTATAGCACAACACCAATTACATTACCTATAAATATATATCCTCGCATCTCACCGCTATTACTATTGTACACTGTAATAAATAAAAGGACTGCAGCAACAAGCCAATAAAGAATATCTTCTAAACTAACTATAACAACACCTGTTTTTAATGTCCTTCTCTTTATCCTTAATATATCATAAAGGAATGCTACAACTGCCCCACCTATAATTGCATACAAGAATGTATATACCTGGTCAACAATAAATATCATGTACCCTACCACAAGCCTTTACTGTTTATTAGTTATACTGTAATTTTATTTGAACATTCTACCAAAGAAGGATTTAGATTTAATATTATCTCCATCACTATATTCAAGTGAAAATATATCTCCTTCAATAATAAGTTCATTACTTTCAAGAGACAGCTTAGTAATATGAAGCTCTGCCCCACGAATTATTAGAATCCCTATATCAGTTATTGCAATAATACTCTGTTCATTAAAGCTTTCAACATCAACAACACCTGTAATACATAATTTTTCTCTGTTTTCAAGCAGTATTGTCTGATTTTTTGGCTTTACATTTTTCTTTTCTTCCATTATGAAATCCCCCTTAAAAATCTAAGAACTCTGTTTACCCGATGCCTACCGCCGCTAATTTTCCGCTTTTTTAACGGCACAAAAGCGGCGCTACGTCCCTGGATTACGATTTCTATGATTCATGGGAGTGGAACTCTCCCTGAATCTAAGAACTCATTTTATACATATGCATGTACACATAAAAAAAGAACAAAACCACTTAGTGTTTTGCTCTCCCTTTATACTATTTTATAATATACATTTCTTTTGCATCATCTTTTGTAACGTGCTCCAAAACTCGCGTAATTTCAATTACTGTTGTATTGTTTCCAAATTGAATTTCAATTATGTCCCCCACCTTAACTTCAGAACCAGGTTTGGCAATCTTATCATTAATCTTAACTCGACCTTGTTCGCAAACCTCATTAGCTACAGTCCTTCTCTTAATAAGTCTACTAACCTTCAAATACTTATCTATTCTCATTTTAACCCCCATGTCACCTTGAAAAATTATGTGTTAAGCATTTCTTTAAAATCCTTACCAGCCTTAAAGGTCGGAACGTTACTCTCTGGAATGTCAATTTCCTCCATGGTTTGTGGATTTCTACCCTTTCTAGCTGCTCTTTGCCTAACCTCAAATGAACCAAAACCTACTAACTGAACTTTTTCATTATTGGCCAATGCTTCTTCTACACTTTTAACTAATGCGTTTAAAGCCTTTTCAGAATCCTTCTTAGTTAAACCTGATTTTTCAGCAATGCTGTCTATTAATTCTGTTTTATTCATTAACAAATCCTCCCATAATGGTTGTAATACTATGATTTTAACCATTTTTACCGCATTTATTCATTTTGGCCTCTTCCCAAAGAGCATCCATTTCAGATAGTTCCATTTCATTTAGTTTTCTATCAAGCTCTGAAGCTCTTCTCTCAACATATTCAAATCTATTAATAAATTTAATTGTTGCTGCTGACAAAGACAGTTCAGGCTGAACCTTTAAAAACCTCGACAGGTTCACTACTGAAAACAGCACATCTCCTAATTCCTCATCTATCCCTGTCCTGTCGGACTTCTTATATTCAGCTTCTAGTTCATCTATCTCCTCTCGAATTTTTGCAAAAACATAGGACGTATTCTCCCAATCGAAGCCAACCTGTGCTGCCTTTTGCTGAACCTTGTAGCTTCTCATAAGTGCTGGTAGATTTATTGGTACATCCTGTAGTACAGATGTTTGGTTGGGATTTCCCTTCTCCTTTTTCTTTATTTCCTCCCAATTCTTTAATACCTCACTTGATGTATTAGCACTTACATCTCCAAAAACATGTGGATGACGATGAATCATCTTGTCACAAATACCATTTATAACATCACCTATATTGAAATGGCCATTTTCAGCAGCTATCTGTGCATGAAAAACCACTTGCAGTAAGATATCTCCTAACTCCTCACACATACGACGCTTATCATCTAAATCTACCACTTCAAGATACTCATATGTCTCTTCAATGAGATATCTTTTCAAACTATCGTGGGTTTGCTCCCTATCCCACGGACAACCCTTTTCACTTCTTAAAACTTCCATTATATCCATTAATCTTTCAAGTTTCCCGTCATTCATTTCAAGCCTTCTCCCTTATCCTTTTATAAACATATCACAAGCTTTAGAATTGTCTTATATCCATATAAATCTATGAATTCAATTGTAGTCTTACTTATTATACAACATTTTCTATATTGTAACCAAGTATCTATAAATACTGTTGTATCTATTGTATTTTGCTAATAAAAAAGCAGATGTATTCCAAATAGTAAATAAGCAAATAACTTCTTTGCTTCTTCACAGCTATGGCAATACATCTACTTATATCAACTTGGATTTTATACTCGATGAAACCGAGTTAAATTTATACACAGAAAGTGTATGGAAAGCTTACATTTATATTAACAAAACATATATTATAATTAGGATTATATAACCTCCTGTTCAGCATCAGTTATCTCTTCAACTTCGCTCTCATCTTCCTCCTGTAAATCACTCACATCCAACGCCTTGTGCTTAGCATCAGCAAAAAATACTCTGTCAGCAACTACTTCTGTGACATAATGTTTACTCTTCTGCTCATCTTCCCACATTCTCGTATGTATACTTCCCTGTAATGCTATACGGTGTCCCTTTGCAAAATATTTACTTGCAAATTCCGCTGTTTTGCCCCATGTAACTATAGGAATAAAATCCGTAGTTTTATTCTCTGTCACCTTTTTAATATCTCTGTCTACTGCCAATACAAAGCTTCCAACAGCCTTTGCCGTTTTTGTAGTGTAACGCAGATCAACATCCTTCGTCAACCTTCCAACAAGACTAACATTATTCATAAAAATCTCCTTTTGCCCCAGTCTATGTGGAGCTAATTTATTATTACTGCCAGCATGTTAATGCTATAAAATGACCATTTATTTTGGTAACATTTTACCATTAAGCATAAAAGGCGTGTAACCATACTGAAAAACTTGCTTACTTTAGGTACTTGGAAAATCTCTGGAAATATAACTCACAAAAACATTCAATCAGATAACAGATAATTTTTTTACATGAAAATTAGAATTGATTTATAAGAAAAACAAAGAATTGTAGCATTATTATAACTTATATGGAATAAATTGTCAATATGTTCTGGGATAAATTATCGAGTAAGCGCCCATGCTGGGCACACATGAAAAGGGAAGATTTATGACACCATCTTCCCCATCAGTATAAATAATATTTAAAATCACTACACTTCAACTTTTATAAATAACCTATCCTTTTATGGTTTTATTGTTCCATCTGTTTTCCTAAAAAGTTTGCTGCTGATTGAGCAAGTTTAACTTCAATTTCACCCATTTTTATACCTGCATCGGTAGAAACCATAATCACAGCTCCTATTGGGTCACCCTCAGATATTATAGGTGAAATTACTTGAGAAGTATACTTTCTATCTCCATTTTCATCTGCTAATATAAAAATCCCTTTTTCCTCCGGAGACTTGATAAGTAAAGTGGTTTTCTCCTCAATAGTTTTCTCCACATCACTACTTAGCTGTTTCTCAAGGAATTCTTTTTTGGAGGCGCCTGATACTGCAATTACTGTGTCTCTATCAGTTATACAAGTAATATGACCACTTGTTTTATGCAGCGAATCTGCATACTGTGTAGCAAAATCACTGAGTTCACCAATTGGAGAATACTTCTTTAAAATAACCTCCCCTTCCCTGTCAGTAAATATCTCAAGCGGATCACCCTCTCTTATTCTTAAGGTTCTTCTTATTTCCTTTGGTATTACAATTCTTCCTAAGTCGTCTATACGTCTAACTATTCCAGTTGCTTTCAATTTAATATTACCTCCTTAATAGGTTATTTTAGTCTTATTATTGTAAAGTTGGAGATTTTTTATACATTATTGGTAACTCAAATTATTACAACCAATTATTGCAATAAAACCTGCTAACAAAAGTCAATACTTTTTTAAAGGTTTTTGTTTCTTTCATGTTGTATTTTTAAGCACGCCAATAAGACCAGCTAAATACTCTGGCCTTCCACTTTATTGAATATAATTTTTACTGATAAACTTCTTTTACTCTTGCATAGTAAATTCGTAGAAATTTATTCAAGCCCGCCACCTTGGCCACTTTCTTTGGTTTTCCTTCACTCTCTTTTTTTATCATAAATTGATAAACTGAATCATCTACATTCTTTGTTGTCTTTAAGCATCTCATTGTTTCGTATCCTACTTTGCGTAGCATTGAAGACCCTCGCTTTGATATGTGCCGATTGGTTCCTACAAATTGTCCTGACTGATAAGGCGGGGCATCTATCCCCGCATAAGCAACCAAAGCTTTCCCACTATGGAAACGTCGTACATCGCCGATCTCTGCTATAAGTTTTGGTGCTAGTACATCACCAACTCCTCCCATAGCTCTAACAATCGGATATTCTTTCAAATTTCTTGCTAATTCTTTCATATGTGTTAAAATCGTTTTGAGAGTATTATCTACTTCACGTAGAACTCGAACTGCTTCCACTACTAACATTTTGGTCGATGGGGTACTGGAAGATAAAGTCGGGATACCTTCCTTAGCCATAGCATAAATCTTTACAGCTTTTGCTTCGCTTTGATGGTATCCTTTCTTTTCTGCCCATTTCAGATAACTGTTTACAAACTGCTTTTCACTTTTCTTTGTGATGTTGTCATAATGCCAATATTCCTCTACAAAGTCAGCCAATTTATCCTTTCCCGTAATCTCTTTCCAGCCTTTAGTAATGTCTTAATTCCTGGCATTGTATAATCCAACATATTTGTCAGTACAAGGACGCTCTCTATCCTCATTCTCATATAGTGTGCGTACTGTCTTCCTAACAATTTTAGTTCCTGGTATATTTCTTCACTAAATTCATAGTTTTCAAGATGGTACCAGTTATCAATACCGTAATTCGCTATCATTTTAGCATCAATACTATCAGTCTTAGCCCTACGCAATCCTTTGCATCGATATTCCTTCATGACATAAGGATTAATTAACGATGCATATAGACCATTTTCTTTTAGATGACTAAGTACAGGTAAGTGATATGCTCCTGTAGCTTCCATTACCACTCGTACTTCTTCATCGAACCGCTGCAACATTGTTACCAATCCGGATAATTCACTTTCCGTATGGAGAATCTCAAAAGGCGAACTTAAAATCTCTCCATACGGTTTTAAGATACATACAGTACTTTTCTCTTTTGAAACATCAATGCCTACACTTATCATATGTAACCTCCAAAATAATTTTTGTAATTGTTGTCCATCTACACTTATTACGATTCATTTTAGTTAGTTACACGAAAGCCTATATGGTCTCAACCTGCTTAACCGAATGTTTATAATAAGGGATGGCTGACAGTTTTATTGTCGGATGTGGTTAATCCAAAAAACACCTCGCCAGACCAATTACATCCTTTATTATAAAAGAATAAGTGCAAATGTTTAAGCCATCATAAATGGTTTAACACTTACACTTTTATGGTACTAAAAAACACATATGACATGCTTCCCCTTATGCTCTGGAAGTATATCAAATGTGTTTTTTTAGTTATTAAAATATTATATACCGTATAACTTCAAATCTGTTTTTTCTAATACTTTATCATTCTTTATAATTTCAAATTGCTTATCCTTCTTCCAAGTATCCAGTTTGTTACTGAAATCGGTAGCAAATTTCGTATAGTCTAGTGAAGCTTTTATATTTGCCTTAACGTCGTCATATGCTGACTCTTCAATCTTATCGAGCTTTACAACCTCGTATCCGTATGCAGCCTCAACAATACCAACTGTCCCAACAGAATTTGAAAAGGCCCATTTTTCCAAATCAGCGTATAATGCAATCTGGCTGCTTAGCTCTCCGTTTGCAAAGGTAAGTTCACCTTTATCATTAGCCGCATTGGTATCTGAAGAGTTCTTTACAGCTAACTCCTTAATATCCTCACCGGCTTTTACCTTTGCCAGTAGTTCCTCTGCCTGCTTCTTTGCTTCGCTCTTTTTACTTGCACTAACCTCTGCACCATTACTATCAATTGTATAAATTGCTATATGTGTTATGGTAGCTTTATCAAATGACTTTTTGTTAGCATTGTAATATTCTTTTATCTCATCCTCAGTTGATGACAGCTTACTATTAGTACGCTCTGTATTAAAATACTTCTGCGCTAAAGCTAGTTTTTTATAAAAATCCCTGTACTCTGATAAGGATACACCATATTCAGACTGTATTGCCTCTTCTGCAGCATCTTTACTACCGCTCGATGTAATTTTAGAGTCTATTGCCTCGTCAATGCTTTTCAGTTCTTCATCAGTTAGTTTAATACCTGCGTCTTTTGCTTTAATAAGCTGTATCTTGATTTCCTGAATATTATCTAATGTACTCTTTTTTACTTGATCCTTTGCAGTTTCATTATTAAACTTTTGGCTCCAATCATACTTATCTGCTGTAGTATCAATGGAGTTACTAGATAAAAATTCACTCATATTAAACTTTGAAAACACCATATATTCCTGTTTTGTTATTTTCAGATCACCGACCGTACCAACATATCCTGCTGACCAAGGCTTTAGAATAAATAATACTATACCTATTGCAATTATTGCAACGGCGGCAACTATTCCAATAATTAAGGCCTTTGATTTCTTTTTTACTTTTGTATTCTCATTTTCCAAAGGTAATCGCTCCCTGTTATAATTTATTCGATATTTCCAAAATCTTATCTTTAACATACTTACTTTATCAATTATATTCAATTATTCAGAATACTGCAATTTAATAATGTCATGTAATAAAATCTTAATATTTCCCAAAACCTCCTTACCACTAGTATTACTTAATCTAAAGGTCACATATGGAGAACTGCTAGCATTAAACATAATCCTTCTTGGATATTTATCCATTAGTTTTCCCAAATATGAAGAAATACTTTTTGTGTTCTTGCCTAATTGGAAAATAATTGTTTCATCCTTCTGTTGAACACTTGTAAAGCCACATTCCTTAGATAGCGTCTTAATATATGCAATATCCATTAAGTTATCTACCTCCTCTGGAATATCACCATATCTATCAATCAGCTCATCCTTTATATCCATAACATCGCTCTCATCGAGTATAGCTGATATTCTTTTATACATGTCAATTTTCAGTTCCTCGGATTTTATATAATCCTCATCAATATAAGCACTAACATTTAGATCTATAGAAATCTCTTCATCATTAGTAACATTATTATCCCCACTCAGCTCACGGACAGCTTCGTCAAGCAACTTACAATACATTTCATAGCCTACAGTTTCCATTTGTCCATGCTGCTCAGACCCCAATATATTTCCAGCTCCCCTGATTTCAAGATCTCTCATAGCAATTCTGAAACCAGAGCCAAATTCAGTAAACTCCTTAATGGCCTGAAGTCTTTTTTCTGCTACCTCTGATAATACTTTATCCCTTTTGTAAGTAATATAAGCATATGCCAATCTATTTGAGCGCCCAACTCTACCTCTAATTTGGTAAAGTTGTGAAAGACCCATTCTATCTGCATCTTCAACCACTATAGTGTTAACATTTGGCATATCTAACCCCGATTCAATAATGGTTGTACAAACCAGCACATCATATTCACCATTTATAAAGCTGTACATTACATCTTCAAGCTCTTTCTCATTCATCTGCCCATGTGCAACAGCAACCCTGGCTTCTGGGACAAGCTGTTTTATTTCATTAGCCTTGAGTTCTATTCCTCTAACTCTATTATAGAGATAAAAAACCTGACCATTTCGTGCCAGTTCTCTTGTGATGCCATCCCTTATTAATTCAGGATTATGTTCCATTACATAGGTTTGAACCGGATATCGCTCTTCTGGAGGGTCCTCAATAACACTTATATCCCTAATGCCAACCAGAGACATGTGTAAGGTTCTCGGAATAGGTGTAGCAGTCAAAGTAAGTACATCTACATTAGGTTTTAGTGACTTGAGCTTTTCCTTGTGAGTTACACCAAATCGCTGCTCCTCATCCACTACTAACAGTCCTAAGTCCTTAAATAAAATATCTTTCTGAAGTATTCTATGAGTTCCAATAAGAATATCTATATTCCCACTTTTAACTGACTTTAAAATTTTCTTTTGCTCAGTTTGTGTTCTAAATCTACTTATTACATCTACTGTTACAGGAAAATCACTCATTCTCTTTTTAAAATTCTCATACTGTTGTTGAGCTAATATAGTTGTCGGAACCAAGTAAGCCACTTGTTTTCCATCCATTACAGCCTTAAAAATAGCTCTGATTGCCACCTCTGTCTTGCCATACCCCACATCTCCGCAAAGGAGTCTATCCATAAGTTTATCCGATTCCATATCCTTTTTAATCTCATCAATACATTTAAGTTGATCATCAGTTTCATCAAAGGGGAATAGCTCTTCAAACTGTCTCTGCCAAACATTGTCCTGAGAAAAAGCAAAGCCATTTGCAGCCTGACGCTTAGCATAAAGCTTTATAAGCTCACCAGCAAGTTCTCTGAGAGACTCCTTTACTCTTCCCTTTGCTTTTGCCCATTCAGATCCGCCAAGCTTATTTACTTTTGGGGCTTTCCCCTCTGAGCCTATATACTTCTGAATTAAATCAAGCTGATTTGTGGGAATATATAAAAAGGCACTCTCTTGATATCTAATTTTCAAGTAATCTCGTTTTATCTCTCCAACAACTAGCTTTTCAATTCCTACATATTGTCCTATACCATGGGCTTGATGAACGACAAAGTCTCCTACATTCAAATCAGAAAAAGCCTTAATCTTATTACCATTATGCTTAGCTTTTGCCTTTTTTATTCTCTTTTCCTGCCCAAAGACCTCTCTGTCACTGATAATTACAAAGCCAGCTGTTGGATATTCAAAGCCCTTTTGGAGACTACCATGAGTTACAACAACCTCACCATTTTGTAGCTTTCTATCATAGTTATCACAATAGCTTGCCAAAATTTCATTTGTAGCGAGTGTTTCAATTAGTCTATGCCCTCTACCACTTGTTCCTGAAAGAACTATAACTTTATAATTATTCTCTTTTAAATGTTCTATATCGTTAACAAGCAAATCTATATGATTCTGATAAGAATTTCCAATTTTACATGGAATTGAAATTTGTTCATATGGCTTAAGCATGGAATTATTTGAAGAAATAGCAGCCAAAGTTATTGTTCTGAAATTCCCAATCATATTTAAAATAGAATCCAATGAATGACTCCATTTCGTTGCTCGTGGTAGCATTCCACCCTTTTCAAGGATATTTTTTGCTAATTCATCTTGTTCAAGAACAACATTTTCTATTCTCTGTGAAATTCGTATTGTCTCATCAAAAGCTATAATTGTATTATTATCAATATAATCAAGAATTGACGCTGGAGTCTCTAAAATATATGGAATATATCGGTCTATTCCTGCAAAATAGTTGTCTTCAATAAGTTTTTCAATATCCTCATTAACCCTCTTAGTAATGCTACTGCTCATATCAGAATTATCTTTTTTATTAAGCACTTTTACATATTCAGACAGGTCTTTTTTTATCTTTGAAACAATGCCTTCCTTTGAATCTTCCTCAAAAATCACATCTCTGGCAGGTGCTATTTTACAATCGTCTACTGTTAGAGTTGATCTTTGTGCAGTTATATCAAAGTATCTAATAGAATCTATCTCTGTATCAAAAAGCTCAATACGCAAGGGCTGTTCATTATTAATTGCAAATACATCAATAATTCCACCACGAATAGCAAATTGCGCCTTTCCTTCCACCATCTCCACTCTCTCATATCCATATAATACTAGTTTGGATACCAATTCTTTTAAATCTAATTGCATTCCAATTTGAAGATTAAGCACTCCATTTTTGAACATATCCATTGGAGAAACTATCTGTATCAACGCTTCCACTGGAATAACTAGCATTTTGTAATCACCCTGCACACACCGAAGCAGCGTATTTACTCTCTGATATATAATGTCATTGCTCCTAGCTTCAACGTTATAGAGCATGGTTTCTTTTGGTGGGAAATAAACAACATCCTCACCCAAAAATAATGAAAAATCCTCAAAGGCTCTTCTAGCCTGCATCTCATTATATGTTATAAACAGTCCTCTAGTCTTTGTATGGGAGCATAAAGAGTATAGCAAATGAATCTTCTGGGAGTCAGAAGGTCCTACAACTGAAATAACACCCCTATTCTGACGTATAGATGATAAAAGCGCGTTATACTCGCTTAATTTCAATAGAGGATCTGTAAATAAGTTCATTCTTGCACCTCCAAATTACATAGAATTAAATTAGAAACTTTACTAAAAAATTAAACTAATATCAATAAAGTCGTATTAATAAAGTCGGCTTACCAACTCACTTATTAAAACTGTTCATTGCTTTTTCGGGACCACTTTTAGCTACCAAAATTGCTGCCTGCGCCGCTTTTTCTATACTTTGGTCAATTATTTCCCTATTTTCTTTTGTGAACTTACTCAATACATAATCTGCGAGATCCCATTTTTCAGGAGGACGACCTATTCCAACTCTTACCCTTGGAAAATCTTCTGCTTGAAGTTGGTATATTATTGACTTCATACCATTATGAGTTCCAGAGCTTCCTTTTGGTCTAACCCGTATTTTACCAAGCTCTAAATCAATATCATCGTATATAACAACACATCTGTCCAAGGGTATTTTGTACCATGATATAATATCTCGAACGCTTTCACCGCTAAGATTCATATAGGTTTGTGGCTTAAGGAGTATTACCCGCATTCCTTCTATTTCACCTTCACCATATACTGCCTTAAATCCAATCTTAGATAACCTTATATTGTACTTTTGGGAAAGATAGTCTATCGTTTCAAACCCAACATTATGTCTGGTATTTTCATATTTCTTACCAGGATTACCTAATCCAATTATCAAAAATACGTCTTCCAAAATCTTTCCTCCAATCATCAAAAACTACTATCTGATAACTCATATTTTTAAGAGCCTACCAACTTGTTTCTCTATATCTCAGACCTACTTTGCTCGCTCATACATGTTTAAAAGGGCGGTTCTAAAAAATAAGAACCACCCCAAAATCTAAGGTTAAGTATTAGTTATAACTGAGTAAACAAAGTACTGATAGATATATCTCCATATATTCTTTCTATAGCTTCAGCAAAAATACCTGCAACTGATAATGACATTATCTTATCAATTTTCTTTTCGTCGTCAAGTGGTATAGTGTTTAAAACAACTAGCTCTTTAATTGCGGACTCCTGTATTCTCTTAATTGCAGGACCTGAAAGCACAGCATGAGTACAGCAAGCATAAACTTCCTTGGCTCCTGCTTCTATTAATGCATTTACTCCATTTACAATAGTACCAGCTGTATCTATTAAATCATCAACCAGTATTACCTTCTTGTTTCTAATATCGCCAATGATATTCATAACCTCAGAAACATTAGCCTTAGGTCGACGCTTATCAATTATGGCAAGAGGACATTCCAATCTTTCAGCAACTTTTCTTGATCTAGTTACGCTACCCACATCAGGAGAAACTATAACTACATCATCCTGACCAGCAAACTTCTCTTTAAAATATTCTGCAATTATAGGCAATCCAAGGAGATGGTCTACTGGAATATCAAAAAATCCTTGAATTTGAGGAGCATGTAAATCCATTGACAATATCCTGTCTGCTCCAGCAGTAGTTATAAGATTTGCAACTAACTTGGCAGAAATCGGATCCCTGGCCCTCGCCTTTCTATCCTGTCGAGCATATCCAAAGTATGGAATAACAGCTGTAATTCTTCCAGCTGATGCTCTTTTTATTGCATCAATCATGACCAAAAGCTCCATAAGATTATCATTTACTGGATGACAGATTGATTGAATAATGAATACGTCAGATCCTCTTACAACCTCTCCGATATTTACCGCAGTCTCACCGTCGCTAAAACTTCCAACACTGGCAATACCTACAGGAATCCCTATTTTTTCAGCAATCTCATTTATTAAAGCTCTGTTAGAATTACCTGTAAATATTTTTATGTCCTTTCCATGCAAGTTCATTTTAACTCTCCTTTTAATCATCCATGTTTTTTTTATTATAAATTTATTTGCGTTCTAGCCCTTTTTCTGTAACCCAATTCTGTTTTATGGTTTGACGTTCACGTGCTATAGCTAATGACTTTTCAGGGACGTCATCTGTAATTGTTGAACCAGCAGCAATATAAGCATCCTTGTGAATAACCACAGGTGATACTAAATTAGTATTACATCCAATAAATGAGTTATCACCAACTACAGTTTTATTTTTATGCTTCCCATCATAGTTAACAACTACAACTCCACAACCCATATTAACATTTTCACCTATTTCAGCATCTCCAACATAGGTCAAGTGAGATATTTTTGTTCTATTACCAATTGTAGCTTTTTTAATTTCTACAAAATCTCCAATTTTAACTCTACTGCCTACAATACTTCCTGGTCTCAAATATGCAAATGGACCAACATGAGTTTCATCTCCAATAGAACTATCGCAGCAAACAGAATTAGCAATCTCTACATTATTTCCAATTTTACAGTTAGAAATTCTTGAATTTGGACCAATCATGCAATCTTCACCGATTGCAGTATTACCTTGAATTATAGTATTTGGTAAAATAGTTGAATCCCCACCAATCTCAACATTCACATCTATAAATGTTGACGTCGGATCAACAATTGTAACACCCGACATCATTATCTCTTTATTTATACGAGATTGTATTTCTGCAGTTGCCTGCGCAAGTGCCACCCTATCCTTCACTACAACAAATTGGTTCTTATCTTCATATATACTTTTAGTTGTATTCTTTATTGATTGAAAAACTTGCTTCAGTACTTCTCTAGAAAGTGTTTGGACTTGTAACTCATTTAGCTTTTGAAGTAATACCTTACAATTAAATATATAAACTGCAGCTTCTCCTCTACATGCAAATATAGCTGTAGCACTACTTTCCTCAGAAACTTGTATCTTCAGAAGCTGTGTAAAGGTTTCAGCTAATATAAGTGGTTGGTCAGCCCAATTTATTATAACCTGCTCGGCCCTGCTAAGGATTTCCTTGCACTTATCCAATTCTTCAAACGAAATCACTTCAATACTTTGAACTGTATCAACCACTGCACAACTTGACCATTGAGCAACACTTTGTCCTAATATGTTGTGACTTTCTTTCATGCTTTTAGACTTAAAAGAACAGTTATTATTATCAGAAATAATCAATCCAAAATTCATATTCATCACCAAAGCCCCCGCAGTTATTTACAGCTACTATTCTCTCATTTTTAAGAAATAATTTCAACCCACTTCTCTTACTAAATTATTACTCTTTATTTGATATAACTTGTGCATATTTGATATTTATTTTCAGAAAAAAAGGATACTACTTAAAGTATCCCAATAAATCTAATTCTACTGATTATGAATTTTCAAAGCTTGCTAAAATTGCACTTTGAAGCTTTTCTCTTGCTTGAGCGTTTATTGGGTGTGCAATATCTCTAAATTCACCATCAGGTGTCTTTCTACTTGGCATCGCCATAAATAATCCGTTGTGGCTCTCGATAATTTTAATATCATGTACAACAAACTCATTGTCAAAAGTTACAGAAACAACCGCTTTCATTTTTCCCTCTGATTCAATTTTTCTAATCCTAATGTCCGTAATTTCCATAATGGCAAAACCCTCCAAGTAATATTATGTGATTATGTTTAATATTCGCCATTTATGAAAAACCTCCTTCTTTTTTGCCGTTTTTTTTACATTTAAATAGTTTTTTTTACATTTAAATAGTTTTTATTACATATAAATAGTTTTTATTACAATTAAGGTTATTCATCCACTTTTTACACACTGGGCTTAATGTCTATTTCTGTGTTTTCTTGTAACTCCTTACAGGTATTTAACGTTAATAATGAGTAGTATTTTTCTACTAATTTCTTTTCTGGTTGATTAGTTTCAATAAGAACCCCTATCCCAGCAACCTCACTCTCAAACTGGTTTGCTAGCTCAACAATCCCTTTCGAGGTGCCTCCACCCTTCATAAAGTCATCAATAAACAATATTTTAGAGTTTTTCTTCAATGACTTAACTGGTAGTACCATAGTCTGTATTTTTTTTGCAGATCCAGAAACATAGTTAATATTCACTGAAGGCCCATCAGTAGCTACATTGTAATGTCTCACAATAACTAATGGAACATCTAAATACTGAGCTGTCGCAAATGCCAGGGGAATTCCTTTCGTCTCAACTGTAATAACGTAATCCAATTCTAAATCAAAGAATTTACTGGCAAAAATCATAGCAATCTTGTTTACCCATTCCGGGTTATATATTATATCAAGGACATATAGATAATCACCAGGTAGCAATCTATCTGGGTTTGATAATTCCTTTGCTAGCTCATCAAGTATTATCGAAATATCTAGCTGATTCATATAAGGAATATATTTAACCCCACCACAAGCGCCAGAAATAGTACTAATATTTCCAAGAGAATTTTTTTCAAAAGTTTTTTGTAAAAAGTCTAAATCCTCACTTATAGTAGATTTCGCTGAACCGAACATTCCAGAAAAGTGTCCTAATGTAAATATCTTATTAGGATTATCACACAAAGTCTTTATTATTACTGCAAGTCTTTCATTTCGTTGGATTTTATCCATATTATCTCTCCACATTTTTGTCAACATTTTTACTTGTAATTATTATATATTAATTTTCCGAATAATTACACTCAAATTTATATTATTATTCGGAAATATTATGTAATTATAATCATATATATTTAATAATAATAATAGTACTAATATTATGAGTCGGTATGTAATGCTATATTTTATTATAACAACTCAAAGTTTGCTTAATACCTTTTACATTTGTGTGAAAATAATGTATTATTTTTATTAATGATTATATCATCTCAGATAGTACTTAATATAGAGGAGTGTTTTCTTTGAATAATAATTCAAATATTTTGGATTCAGAAAAAATCAAGCATGTGCATTTTATTGGAATAGGCGGTTCAAGCATGAGTGGTCTAGCTGAAATCCTTTTAAGTCAAGGCTATAAAGTTTCAGGTTCAGATATAAAATCCTCTAATGCAACTCAAAAACTTGAAAGAAAAGGCGCCAGGGTTTTTGTTGGCCATAAACCAGAGAATATTGATAATCCTGACCTTGTAGTATACACCGTTGCAGTAAAGGAAGATAATTCTGAAATGGTTCGTGCTCATGAATTGAATATACCCACTATAGATAGAGCAGAACTGTTAGGGCTTTTAATGAAAAAGCATCCCTTTGGTGTTGCTGTAGCTGGTACTCATGGCAAAACCACAACCACTTCTATGATTGCTACTATAATGATCGCAGCTAACGCTGATCCCACTGTCCATATAGGCGGAGAATTAGATTGTATTGGTGGAAATACAAAAATCGGAGACTCTGATTATTTTATTACTGAAGCATGTGAATACTATGGAAGCTTCTTAAAGTTCTATCCATTTATGGCTGTGATTTTAAACATTGAAGTTGACCATGTTGATTATTTTAGAGATTTAGACCACATTAAATCCACTTTCGGACAATTTATTTCCTTGGTTCCACCTAATGGTTATATAATAGCCTGTGCAGACGATGTAAATACACTTTCTGTGGTCAGAGCTTCAAAATGCAATATAATTACCTATGGTTTAAAAAATCCTGAAGCTTTATGGACTGCCAAAAATATTGAGTATAACCATATGGGCTGTGCATCCTTTGATGTTTATAAAGAAGGAAGCTTCCTTGGTAATGTTTCACTATCAGTTCCTGGAGCTCACAATGTCAGCAATTCGCTTGCTGCAATTGCAGCTTGCCATACCTGTGGATGCTCTATTGAGGATATAGCTTCTGGACTTTTAAGTTTTGGTGGAAGTCATAAGCGTTTTGAGTTAAAAGGATTAGTTGATGAAATAAAGATTATAGACGACTATGCTCACCACCCCTCCGAGGTCAAGGCTACTCTTAATGCCGCTAAGAACACTATGCACAATAAGATATGGTGTGTTTTCCAACCCCATACCTATACAAGGACAAAAGCTTTTCTCGAAGAGTTTTCTAAATCCTTTTCTGCTGCAGATAATGTTATAATTACTGATATTTATGCTGCGCGTGAGAAGGATCCCGGCAATATACATTCTAGTAAACTTGCAGAGAGGATACGCAATGAGGGTGGAAATGCCATTTACATCGGCGATTTTCAAGAAGCAGCTGAGTATCTTGATAAAAATGCTCAACCAGGTGATTTGATACTAACAATGGGAGCTGGAGATATCGTAAGAGTTGGAGAAATGTTCCTTAGCATTAGAGGAAACAAGTAGTATAGCTGCTAATCAGCACAAACTAGTTGCTTGATTTCTAAGAAATTAATTAAGGAAGCCCAAGAGCTTCCCTTAATTAATTTGATGATACTAATTTTAATCCAACAATTCCAGTTATTATAAGCCCAATGCAGATTAATCTAATTACATCAATAGGTTCTTTAAAAAGTATTATTCCTAAAATTACAGTACCAACCGTACCAATACCAGTCCAAATTGCATATGCAGTTCCTAATGGAAGATTCTTCAATGCTAATGAGAGAAAGTAAAAACTTGCTATCATACCGAGTACAGTTAATATACTTGGTACAAGTTTCTCAAACCCTTGTGAATACTTTAGTCCTAAGGCCCAAAGAACTTCAAAAAGTCCTGCTATAATTAAAAATAACCATTGCATAATTATGCCCATGCCCCGCATTTTTCACAAGAACATAAACAACGCAAGTTGGCAAGCCAACATTGCTTATGTTAAGAAATTGTAATTTTCTTTATAGAAAGACAGAGCTTGGTACCTCCTTTCTTTATTTTTATAATTTCTTTCACACTTACTACTCCTCTCGAAATTGATTATGTCTTAAAAACAAAAAAGCCCAAGTGATATGAAAAATATCTCCCAGGCTTTTATCCTTCCGTGTATACATTAATAAAATGCATCCTTTATCTTGGACCAGACCAGTCTAAATTTTAAAACTGCGGAACCCTATAAAGATTTAAAAGACATTATAAAATTTTATACTTTCAATATAGCAAAATTAATTACTATGGTCAAGATTTACTTTTCAGCCTTAATCAATGCAAACTTTATTTCGCCTTCTGCAGCAACTTTGCCATCAACTGATGCTTTAACCTTTGCCTTAGTAATACCCATTTTTGACATCAGTATTTCAGCCTCTAATTGTAATACATCTCCTGGCATAACCTGATTCTTAAACTTCATGCTGTCTATTCCTGCAAATACTCCTAGCTTCCCTTTATTCTCTTCCAGAACAGCAACTGCTATCCCTGCAGTTTGGGCTAATGCCTCAACAATTAGAACTCCAGGCATTATAGGATACTCAGGAAAATGTCCCTGAAAAAACGGTTCATTTGCAGATACATTTTTAATTCCTACTGCCTTTTTGCCAGGCTCTAGTTCAATAATCTTGTCAACCAACAAGAATGGATACCTGTGTGGTAATATTTCTCTAATTTCTTTGTTAGTAAGCATATAACCTCCATGATCCCAATGTGCTATATATTTGGTTTTACAAGACTCATTAGGATAATTTTATTTTCGTTTATATAGTATATAATAAATTTTATGATTATATATTATATAATACTATGACTAGGTAATATATTCTACCAAACCTTTTAAAACCCTCTTTTATACTAAAAATGAATTTACCACTCTTTTACCTTAACAATGAACGCTCCTGCAACCGGCCTCTCAATCCCTTTATAAGAGGGCCTGTTTTGTAAGCTACCCCCAACAAACATTTGAGAAGTTGCCCCGCCATCTAACATAGCCGCATTTTTTACTCCAATTGAAATTAAATAGTCAGCGAGCTCCTCTCCCGTAAGACCGTTGCTGTATCCTGGCTGCCTGCCGTCAACAACAATAAGCACTACTCGCCCATCCTCTTTTATGCCAATAGCTGTACGTGGATCCCAATTTTTTAAAGTACCAACCCAACGATCTTTATCTGGCACCACTGATAATCCATCCTTTACTAACATACTTCCACATTCATAAGCATTATAATTTCCATTTATTTGAGGCTTTATTTCAATATTTAATTTATCACCAACTTTTATTCCAAGTTCATCTGGGAGTGATGATTTTTTACCAAAAAAGCTTATCAGACAACTATCCTTTTTTATGGTGACATCTTCTAGTGTATTTCTAGTTATCATGGTTACAGTATTATTTTCAACTCGAATAGATGTATTTTTGATTTTTGCCCTATTTGTTGAACCATATTCATTTGTATAAAGAATAATGTTCCCATCGAGACCAGTTCGGTTCATTTTATTGATATAAATTTTTTCTCCATTAATTGGGAAGCAAATTTCTGAAATGATTTTTCTAAAGCTGGCTCCGTTTTCATCAACGACAAATACAGGGTCATAGCCCGCCGAGCTCATAAACATTTTACCATCTATTACTACCATTCCCACAGGGTCACCATATTCATAAAAAAAACCACCATTTATTGCAGCATATGCACCCGTTCTATTGCAAATATCAGATAACTTTTCAAATCCAAATACATTATCATATGAAAGTACTGGCCTAAATTCAATTCGTACATCAAAGGGGTCAAATTCTACTAGAAATATTTCCTGCTTATGTCCATTAATAGTTGTTGAAATTCGCTTATACTCTACAGGAGGAGCTTTAACAACTTCATCCTGACTAATTTGAGCTATTTTTGAATTTTGACTGACATCATTTTTTTTGGAAAATAAAAATTGTCCGGCATAGAATAAAATGCAGGACAATATCAAAAATATTCCTATAATTATAATCAATTTATGATTACTTTTTCTCATCAAATACCCCTCCAGAGGTTTGAGCTATAGCCTCCTGCTTGCCATATTGTTTTGACATCTGCCTATACATCATTTCGCCGAGTCCTATTCCTCTTTGTGCTGCAACTTCGCAAAGTTTGTCGTCAAGCATGGAATTAAATATTTCTGTACCTGCTTCACTTTTCAAATAATCCGATTCTGGTACAGTTGCCCTCATCTGTTTGTACATCATACTTATAAATATACCCTCAAACTCATAACAAACCTTTTTTAGTTCAGCATCATCACCACTCTGAGCTGCTGCTTTAAGCTTCTTTTCAAAACTGTCATCAGCAGCTTTTGTGCTGTTATTTTGCACACTATCAATAGTGGTTTTTGAGTTAATACTTCCTATCTCCATTTATATGTCCATGCCCCACATTTACACAAATCTCCATTAAAGCACTGGCATGAACTCGGTCCCCCTTTTATTATTTATTTTCATTCTTCTAACCTTTTCACCTATTTCATTAAATTATTAGCAATCTGAAGCATATCATCAGATGATTGTATTGCCTTAGAATTCATTTCATATGCCCTTTGAGCAATTATAAGCTTAACCATTTCGTCAACAACCTGTACGTTTGAAGACTCTAAATAATACTGCTTTATTAAACTGGAATTAGACTCATCCTCACTTGTCTGTATAGGCTCACCTGTAGCTGAATTCCTTGAAAACATGTTTCCTCCAACAGCTTCTAGAGCATATTGGTTTGGAAAAATAACCATACCTATTGATTGACCTATATCGACAGTTTCCCCATTATTATTTATATAACTCATTGCTCCCTGTGGCGTCACTACAAGTTTAGAAATATTAACATCAGTATCAAATATTATCTCCTGTTCTGAATCATCTAAAACAGGATAACCATCTGATGTAGTTAGTTTTCTAAGTCCATCTTCCGAAACACTTATCTTGAACGCGCCGTTTTTAGTATATTGAATAGTATCATTTGCTGTTAATATTGTAAAAAAGCCTTCACCTTCAATGGCAAAATCCAAACTTGAACCCGTGTTGTCAATGTTACCACTGCTAAAATTCCTAACTGTAGAATTAATCGATGTTCCATGACCAACCTGAAGATTTACAGGTACTCCATTTTGATCAAGTACGTATGCTCTTTCCATCGTCTCATACAAAAGGTCTTTAAATTCAGCCCTTTCTTTTTTGTAGCCTATTGTATTCACGTTTGCTAAATTATTTGAAATAACATCTACATTGAACTGCTGAGCCTTCATTCCTGAGCCAGCTGTCCATAATGCTCTCATCATAGCCTCTACCTCCAAAAAATAGTATGTTAACTAATTACTATATCATGCAAATTTGGTTATCTCACTACTCCAACTTCATTAACAGCCTTCTGAAGAGTACCATCCTGTGCCTGCAGAACCTTTTGGTTGGCCTCATAAGCTCTCATTACTGTAATCATATCCACCATCTCATTTACTACATTGACATTTGACTGTTCAACATAGCCCTGTGAAACAGTTCCTTTAAAATCCATAACCTCACTACCATTATTCTCAATAAGGTTGTCCCCATATTTTCTCAACTTAGTAGCATCGGAAAATTGTGTAATACGTATTTTATCTACTACTGCCCCATTTTGAATTATCTCGCCCTTCGTATTAACAGAAAACGCTCCATCTGTAAGTGTAATTGGGCCACTCTCACCTAATACTAAATTGCCACCTTTAGTTACTAATTGATTATTTGCATTTAATACAAAGGATCCATCCTTAGTATAGAATTCTTTTATGCTATTGTCATTTGCATCCATAACACCTATTGTAAAAAATGCAGGACTAGCTGTTTGACCTGAGTTGTCGTCACTAATACCAAAATCAAGGCTATTACCGGTTTGGGTTAGCTGTCCCTGTGTATAATATGTAAATATTTCTCCAACGTCACTGCTAAGCTGCATAGTTCCTATATTGGCAGAAGGATTTGCCGGACTTTTAGTATCATTAATTCTCTTCGTTAACACTGAAGGAAAGCTCTCAAAAACAACAGTATCTTTTTTGAATGCGGTAGTATTTGCATTAGCCATGTTGTTTGTAATAACATCCATTTTTTTAGTATTCGCAAGCATACTCCAACCCGAAGTATATAACCCTCTAATCATAGGTAATCTCCTCGCTAAATTTCAATAATATTATATCGGTATTTTCTATAATTTACTTAATAAATTTATGCAAAATATCACTTGAATTATCATAACCGAAAAAAGGGCTAGCTTATCAAAAGCCACCCCCTTCTATTTATTTCAATTATCTTTTATAATTTCCTCTACCTGATGATAGTGCACTTTCTTCTATAGCCTCAATGTTATCTAGTGCCTTACCCGTTCCCATAGCTACACAGGATATCGAGTCATCTGCTATAATAACATTTATTCCTGTCTTTTCTTGAAGAAGCTTGTCTAAACCGTAAATCAGACTTCCACCGCCAGTCATTACAATTCCTCTGTCACTAATGTCTGCGGCCAGCTCTGGAGGAGTACGTTCTAGGACCGAATGAACAGCTTCTATAATACTTGATATAGGCTCTTCTAATGCTTCCATCATTTCTGTAGAAGAGATTGTGATAGTCTTTGGCAATCCAGAAATCAAGTTTCTACCCCTAATATCCATAGTAACTTCTTGGACTCTAGGAAATACAGTTCCTATATTAATCTTCAAGTCTTCTGCAGTTCTTTCACCAATCATAATATTATGCTTTTTACGCATATATCTTACAATTGCTTCATCAAATTTATCTCCTGCAACCTTAATAGATGTACTTACTACTGTACCACCCAATGATATTACCGCTATATCAGTAGTTCCTCCACCCATATCTACAACCATGCTTCCGCATGCCTTTGCTATATCAATACCAGCACCTATTGCGGCTGCTATTGGCTCTTCAATTAAATAGGTCTTCCTTGCACCAGCCTGCATGGAAGCATCAATTACAGCACGTTTCTCTACCTCTGTAACTCCACTAGGAACACATACCATAATTCTAGGCTTGAAAAACTTTCTATTTCCAGTTGCCTTGTTTATAAAATATTTAAGCATACGCTCTGTGATATCATAATCAGATATTACTCCATCTCTAAGAGGCCTTATAGCAACTATATTACCAGGTGTTCTACCCAGCATTCTTCTTGCCTCTTCACCCACTGCTAATAATTTATTTGTATTTTTATCAATTGCTACAACAGAAGGCTCTCTTAAAACTATGCCCTTTCCCTTAATATAAACAAGTACCGAGGCTGTACCTAAATCTATACCAATGTCCTGTCCAAAACCCAAAACAAACAACTCCTTAATTTCTTAATTTGATAATTTAACAGAATGAGCATATCACTTACTTTATATATTGTATCTAGATTTTTATAATTTTACATGTAAATTATCTTACTAATTATATTATCATATTCCATTAATTATGCAATATCTTTGTAATCTTTTGAAGTTATATGATGAAACATACTATTTTTATGTCATTTTTTACCACCCTTGAGTTTTTCTTGATATTAGATTATTCAAGTCATGTCTACCAAAGTTTATAGCCCTCCTCCATAAGCTAGATATAAAAGGAGCTATTATGTTACCTGTTTATATTGTAAACTTTTTTACCATTTCGATTAGTTTTTCTGTACCTTCCTTTGATATTCTAGCCTGCCCCATTATATCATTTGCTTTTTGTGCCACAACTCCTGTCTTTTGAGCAATAATATTAGTTCCTTCAGCCCCTTCATTTGTAGCTGTAGTAATTTCGTTTATTGCCTTTATTACATTTGCGATAGAAGTTGCCAGTTCTTCTGATGTAGCACTAAAATCAGTAACCAGATTATCTACAAACTCAGCATCTCTCTGGTATTTCTCGGTTGCATCAAGCATAGTTCTGTAATCATTATCTACATTAGAAGCCATAAATGCAAGTAAACTATTTGAGCTAGTTGTCAAATTATCAACAGAATAGGTCACTTGTTTAGTAATCCCTTGTATTTGCGTTACTGTGCTTTTGGAATCCTCTGCAAGTTTTCTTATTTCATCAGCTACTACGGCAAAGCCCTTACCTGCTTCTCCAGCTCTAGCTGCTTCTATTGCTGCATTTAAAGCTAAAAGATTTGTTTGAGATGTGATCTGAAGAATTGCGTCTGCAAGAGTATCTATCTGTTCAACTGCCTTAGATTCTTCCAAGGCTTTCTCAAGTTTAATTTTAACATCAAAGAATATTTCATAAGCATTTTTCTGAGATAGAAGAAAATTCTCTCTTAATTCAGTAGCCCGCTTATTTATTTCAGCAGCTGAAACAGCGCCTTCCTGTGCTTTGCCTGCAATGGCTTCTACACCTTTTTCAATTTCTGACGATGTTGCATACAATTCTTCAACTGAAGCTGCAGTTTCCTCCATTCCGGCTGAAAGTTCCTCTGTTGTAGCAGATACTTCTTCAATTTCTATATCAAGCTCATACATGGAACTACCAGCAGAAACAACAGACTGTGAAACATTTTTTGATTCGCTAACTACACCCCTAACCACTTCCCTCACTGACCTTTGCATAATGTCTGTAGATCTGACTAACATTCCTAACTCATCTTTGAGATTCATTAGCTTTGGTGAGATTTCATTTGTAAAGTCACCAGTGGCTATAACTTTAAGATGCTCTCCAATTGAAGTAATAGGCTTTGAAATAGTACTAGCTATAAAATATCCTACACACAAGCTTATCAGCAAGAATAATATGGATGCCAATAATGTATCTGATGCAAGAATATTCAAACCGGAAAGTACTTCTGTTTTAGGAGCAGCGATTGCAACACTCCATTCTGTATTTGCAACAGGTGCATAACCTAAGTATTTGACAACTCCATCATACTGATATTCTCCTACACCCATCTTACCTTCTGTCATCTTCTTTTCAAGTATGACTAAAGATTCAAGTTTAGGATCCTTCTTAAAATTGTCGAAGTTATTATCAAAATTCTTGACAAAATCTTTGTTAGAATGAGCTATAGTCGTGCCTTTCTTATTAATCATGAATGCCTTACCAGTCTTTCCAAAGGTAATATCCCCGATAATATCACAAAGTAAGTACCCATCTTTTACTACCACTAATACTCCTACAACTTGATTGTTGTTTTTAATTGGAACAGCATATATCAAAACTAATGAGCCATCTACTTTACTTACATTAGGATCCGTCACTGATTTTTCTCCAGACATAGCCTTTTGAAAGTATTCAGTATCATTAATATCCACGCTGCTCCCATCCGAAGATAATAACTTACCATTCTTGTCAGCTATACCCATACGAATATACTTGTTTCTATCTATTTCATCATTAAAAATGTTTAATTTTTTTTCCCAATCAGCGCCTGTATCTTGAATAATATCATCATTAGCTATTGATTCCAAATTGCTTAATTGACCTTGAACTCTACTTTCAATTAATTTTGCCGTTTGAAGTGCCAATTGTGGCAACGTTTCTTCAACATTTGTTACTAATGCCTTAGAAGAAGTTGTGTATGATACAACTCCAAACCCTACACAAACTAATAACAAGAGACCTCCAATGTATACTAATACTTTTGTTTTTATACTCTTCATTAATGAATACCTCTTTTCCTAGTCCTACAATTTGTTTAAATACACTACTTTATTTGAATATATGTACCTTGATTTTCCTTGGTGTTTATTATAATACTGATGAATATTATTGTCAATTATTGTCTAAATACGAATTTATTGTCGAACGCTGATTGTTATTTGTCTATTTTGTACAAATAATAGTCCTTAAAGCTCCTATTAATCTAGCACTAAATTATAATAATGTCATGTAAAAAAAACCAACCTAATGCGCCCCATTTGTATTATTAACTATCTACTCTTATGAGGCATTCACAAGGTTGGTTTTTTTAAGTTATATCCTAGCACATCAAAATGTATGTATATTCCAGATAAAAATTAGAAATAGCAATTAATTTATTTGTATTTTAATTTTGTTATTTTAGTGCAATTTTGTCTAGTATTCCGTTCATTTTAGCTATTGCTATACCATAGTTGCATATACTGACTTTTTGTGCCTTAGCCATTGCTATGCGTGTTAAAACATACTTTCTATTAAACATGCAACATCCACACTGAATGACAAGTGAATATCTGGACAAATCCTTTGGAAAATCAGCTCCACTAACTATATCAATCTCAAGCCCTTCTCCGACCCTTTTCCGTAGTAATCTAGGTAATTGTATGCGCCCAATATCTTCGTTCAGAGGTGCATGCGCACATGCCTCTGCAATCAAAACCACAGAATTCTCTGTGAGATTATCAATTGCTTTTGCCCCCTCCACATAAGCTATTATATCCCCCTTATACTCAGCAAATAATACTGAAAATGATGTTAATAAGCTCTCATCAGGCTTCTTTGCATAAACTTCTCCAAACACCTGTGAGTCTGTAATTATCAGTTTTGGAGGCATTGTCAGTGACTTCAATGCTTCATCAAGTTTGTCTGTAGTTACACTCATAACTAAACATTTATTGTCTAATAAATCACGAATAGTCTGTACCTGAGGTAAAATCAGCCTGCCCTTAGGTGCCTGAATATCCTGAGGCATAACCAGCAAAACAAGGTCGCCTTCCTTCACCAGATGTGAAGTAATACTCTTTGCTTCAAAATCAGCTGGTATAACTCTGATTAGTTCTTCCTTAACCCTGTCTAAACCGATCTTTTCTTTCGCGCTTATAATAATTGGTGAAAATCCAAGTGTTTTTTTAACTACTTTCTCGATTTCATTTGCATTGTCAATAATATCCGCTTTATTAATTACTGGTATTATCGGTATATTACGCCTTTTTAATTCATCAGCCCACTCTTTCTCATAGGAAAGTTCTGTATCACCAAAAAGCATAATTGCGATATCTGTTTTATCGATTGCTTTTCTTGTTTTATCGATACGCATTTCTCCAAGCTCGCCTACATCATCAAAACCCGCAGTATCAATAAACATAACTGGACCAATGGGGTGCAGCTCCATAGCCTTGTACACCGGATCGGTAGTGGTACCAGCAATTTCAGATACCAAGGCAACCTCTTGCCCGGTAATGGCATTTATTAATGATGACTTGCCACTGTTACGTCTGCCAAACAAGGCTATGTGTAACCTATTTGCACTAGGTGTATTTGTAAGGCTCATAGTATTATCCTCCATTTTATATTTTTAGTACTAAAATCTAAAGTCACGTTTTCCTTCGCTCAAGTCGCCTAAATTCTCTTTTACAATTCTCTTGACATCTGGATTAGAAAGCCTTTCAACCTCTCCTGCAATCATCTGCTCCCCCTTTTGTATGGTATCCTCAGAGGCATAATCCTCCAAGTATTCCTTTAGTGTCATAAGCGCATTGGGATGACAGACATTTGCAATAGCACCGCTCTTTACAAGCTTCATAAACCTATCACCAGTTCTACCTTCACGATAGCATGCCGTACAAAAGCTTGGAATATATCCAAGAGTTAGTAGCCAATTTACAATTTCATCCAAAGTTCTTGTGTCATTTACTTCAAACTGAGCAGTATTCTCTTCCTCTTTCTGTGAATAGCCCCCAACACTTGTTGAAGAAGCACCGCTTAACTGGGATATACCAAGTTTTAGGGATTCTGCTCTTGTCTTTTCAGATTCTCTAGTTGACATAATTATTCCAGTATAAGGTACTGCGATTCTCAAAATAGCCACAAGCTTCTTAAATATTTCATCTGGAACAGCATTTGAGTAATCATTTAAATCAACCTGTTCTGCTGGACGAATACGTGGAACACTTATTGTATGAGGCCCCACACCATTAGCAGCCTCAAGATGCTCAGCATGCATCAATAAACCAACGAAATCGTATTTGTAGAGATTTAACCCGAATAATACGCCTAAACCCACATCATCAATACCACCTTCCATCGCTCTGTCCATTGCTTCTGTATGATAGTTATAGTTGTGTTTTGGTCCCTTTGGGTGCAGGTACTCATATGTCTCCTTATGATAGGTTTCTTGGAATAAAATATATGTTCCAATACCAGCATCCTTAAGTTTTTTGTAGTTTTCAACAGTTGTTGCTGCAATATTCACATTTACACGGCGAATAGCACCATTTTTATGCTTAATGCTATATATTGTTTTAATGCTCTCTATTACATAATCGATGGGGCACTTCTCAGGATCCTCACCTGTTTCTAAAGCCAAACGCTTATGTCCCATATCCTGTAAGGCTGTAACTTCCCTAATAATGTCCTCTTGAGAAAGCTTTTTTCTAGCAATATTCTTGTTAGTTCCGTGATAAGGACAATAGCGACATTCATTTATACAATAGTTTGATAGATAAAGAGGGGCAAACATTACTATTCTATTTCCATATAATTTCTTCTTTATCTGTTCTGCCAGTGAAAACATTTTTTCGTTAATATCCTCAAGTTCACATTCCAAAAGGATAGCTGCCTCTTTATGACTTAGGCCCTTATAATCCTTTGCTTTATCTAAAATCCCTTCTATTAAAGCCCTATTTTCTTTGTTTTTGCTTGCATATTCAAGAGTGCTTAAGATTTCCTCATTATCAATAAACTCAGTAGCTACTTTTGACTTACTGTTATACATAATTCTCCTGCCTCCAGTTTTATATAATAGATTTATATTGCATATAGTTGTTCTCATAATCAATCTGCTAATCAATCTACGCCTTAGAATATACTGTTTTAATATTAACTCCAGGCAACATTCCAAGCTTTCCTGACAGCGAGCTAATCACATCATTTGGTGCATCTATCACAACGCTGATAATACATACCCCTTTTTCACGATAGGGCACTCCCATCCGTCCCACAATAAACTGTCCATATTCATGTAAAATACCATTTAATCGCTCGGTAGAGGATACATCATCAATAATAATTCCGATTAAAGCAATTCTTGTCTCCATTTAACACCTATCCTTTCTTAGAATAAACAACGCAAGTTGGCAAGCCAACATTACTTATGTTGACAACGCAAGTTACAAGCCAACATTGCTTATGTTGACAACGCAAGTTACAAGCCAACATTGCTTATGTTGACAACGCAAGTTACAAGCCAACATTGCTTATGTTGACAACGCAAGTTACAAG
>JAEZOA010000131.1 GCA_023441625.1 Bacillota bacterium | reverse complement strand
TATAATAAAAAAATATACTATTTATTTGTTTGACTTCATTTAGTATCTTTAAATCATCTTCATCTTCATCTAAAATCATCAACTGATTTTTTGCAGCATTATAAAAATACAATTTTATTGGTTGTTCTCTTTGTTCTTCTTTGTATTCTAGTGCAAGCCAACCTTCTCTATCACTAAATACATTTATGAACTTGCCCTTAACAGGCAGTTTGCATAAGTCATATTTTATTAATACTTTATTGGTTTTTACATCATATACTCTTAAAATATTTTTTTTCCTATCTACTTGATACAAGCAATAATTTCTCTCTTTTGCTTCTTTATTTAAATATAGCTTATCATTATAGCCACCGAGTGTTTCCCAGTTTTGCATTTTATTACACTCCGTTAATTGAAGGGTATCTGTGTTAATTAATAATAGGTCATTGTTTAGTTTTGAGCTTATGATAGCCCTGTTTTCATATGCCATCTCTACAGTATAATCACAAAGCTTCAACGCCTTGGGAACCTGTACTGCCTTGTAAAATATTAGTTTTTGTTCTTCAAACCCTGCAACTATTATTATGTTGTTTTCATCATCAAACATTATAAATCTATTATTTTGTGGTGTAGTTTTTATCCATTCTTCCATGTATGGCGGAAATTCTCTGCTTATTGCATAACCATTTGTACTCTGATTAATCCAGTCCTCATAATTAAAAATTCGAATTTTATCACTTAACTCTTTTGGTAGATAGAACACCTTATCTTTTGGATGAAAAGTACTAATATCTACATTACATAAAAAAATCCCCTCTCGTCCCAATAAATCCTTACTTAATATCAACCCTCTATTCCCATCAAACCATACATCACTAAGCTCAGTTGCATTATCAGCAACACAGTACCATAAATCCGGTTCATTTTCTATGGTTTTATAATCAATTTTTTTACCCGCTAGCCCCTCCACATTCTTATATTGCTGTGAAAAAAGTATTGGAGTCTCTGTGATTGTTTCTTTTAAAGAATCTTTTGCCGCACTCACTTCAGCTGAGCCAGTAGTATGTATTGGGATTTCAGTAGTTACTAAGTCAGCTGATGTACTATTGGCATTGTTAATACTGTTATCAGTTAATATTGTCGTAGTTGGATGTTTTGAAGTGCTTCCTTCTTTTACATTGGACTTTTCACATGCAGTTGCTGAGCATATAAATATTATTATCACGACCAGACTAATATTTTTTAATAATCTCATAGCTACCCTCCTTTATGAATCTATTTCCCTACTTTTCAGTACACTCAATAAGTTTCATAATAACTGCCTTATTATACTTTTCATTTGATCCAATCCCATTTTCTTTTTTAAATTTGATTAATGCTGTTTTAGTTTTTTCATTCATTATTCCACAGACTCCATCTACCCCTGATTTACCCAAATCATAGCCTAACACTCTCAAGCAGGACTGTATTAGAAGAATATCCGGTTCAATTTTCATTCCACATGTTTCACGTTTATTTTTATCTATCTCAGAAACCTTATTAATAACTGCTGTTATTTTGTTTTGTACTTTCGGTGACAACGGTTTATATTTATATGCATAGTACCAAGGATTAAGATCCGGTATGCTTATACCTTCTGTTTCTATTGGCTGTATGTGCCAGTTCTCCCTATCATCTTTGGGGGTACCATTACCTTTTGTTAAAGGTTTAAATAATCCATATTTCGCCAGTGTTTTCTGGTCAAGTGTACTCAATGTACCTTCTAAATTCTGCAGCCAAGTGCTTTTGGTATCAACTGCCATTCCCCAATTGTGTCTTCCAAAACCAGGGAATGCTGCTAAATTTCCTGTGCCAGCTATGTATTTATCCCAAAAGTATTTTTGTCTATTGTAATCTCTTAAACCCTCTCCAAATCTAAAATATTGCTTATTATCCCTTGCTAATGCAGCTAGTCTAGATCTTAATACAGGGTCTATTTCATCCATTGTACTAGAATCGCCTTTTTCTAATACAAACTGTGTATAAAAGTAAGGGTTCGCTGTAAGATACTTGCCTTTATCCAAAGTAGATTGTGTATTTTTAAATTCTTGCTTCCATTTTTCATCTATTGATAATACTTCCTTTTTAAGAGCTTCAATTGTACTATTTCCATAGGTTCCTGTATAGTTACCGCGGGCATCCTTGACAATAGTCTGTTCAATCTCAGGATGAGACTTCTGAAAGTTATATAAAGCCTTAAGCATTTTCTGTCCAACTACACCATCTACTCCATTGTCAAATAAGCCTGAATTTCCAATATCATATTTATCAGAATTTCCTTCATGCATATCTGCATAATTGTCTAATATTCTAAGATAGTACTGGACATATAGAATCTCCTTTGTATTTGGTTTAGTATCTTTAATATCCTTATATATTTTTTCTACTATATTATCGATACCCTGCTCACCAATACTTAAAGTATTATTAGGAGTATATCCCTTTTGGGAAATTGTGTTACTACTTTCTGATACTACCGAATTCTTAAGGGTATAACTTTTTGAAACTACGGTTTTCTTAGCAGTATAGATTTTTGTTATCAAGTTCTGTGCCAGTTTTT